>PBPF01000090.1 GCA_002724615.1 Verrucomicrobiales bacterium
CCATCGCCTTCACCCTGGCCGATGGCAAAGACGCCGCCGACACCGTCCCGCCCCAAGGCTCCCGCGGCTGGGTGCAGGGTTATATTAAATAACATCCATTTTGATTACCCTTTGATTGACCATGAGGATGCCGATTCTTTTTCTGTGCTCGGTTGTTTCTATTCTCAGCGCAGTCCCTGAGCCGGACGCCAAGGCGATTGACGGTGCCATCGGTAAAAGCCTGAAATTGCTGGAAAAAAGTGCGGCGAAATATTCCGAGGAACGGTCCTGTTTTTCCTGTCACCATCAGGCACTACCGGCGATGACGTTGTCGCTCGCGCAGGAACGTGGCTTTGAGGTGGACCCCAAGGCAATGCGCGAGCAATCGGAATTCACGCAGGAATTCTTCGCCAATCGCAAAGAAGCAATGCCCAAAGGCAAAGGCGTGCCCGGCGGCTCGTACACAACGGGCTATGCGCTGCTTGCGTTATCTGCAGCAGGCTGGAAGCCGGATGAAATCACGAAATTGATGTTGCAGCACCTGCACAAGAATCAGGAAAAAAGTGGCCGCTGGCGAATGGGAACACAGCGGCCTCCGCTGGAGTACAGTCATTTTACATCAACAGTTCTTTCGTTGCGGGGGTTGCAGTTGTTTGCAGGGCAGGAGGATTCCAAGGAGATTACCGAGCGGGTGACACGCGCGCGCGGATGGCTTTTGGCCACGAAGGCGGAGGAGACGGAGGATCGAACATGGCAATTGCTGGGGTTGAAGTGGAGTGGTGCCAAGGAGAATGCGGTCGCTAAAGCTGCGCAGTTGCTCTTGAAGGAACAACGTCCGGATGGTGGCTGGGGGCAGACAGGAAAAATGAAGAGTGATGCCTACGCCACCGGGCAGGCGCTGGTGGCACTGCGCTTAACTGGCAGTTTGTCGGTGAAGGACGACCGGTGGCGAAAGGGCATTGGGTGGTTGATGCGCATGCAGAAGGAGGATGGTTCTTGGCATGTCAAGAGTCGCAGCAAGCCGTTCCAAAAATACCTTGAAAGCGGTTACCCACACGGCAAGGACCAGTTCATCTCCATTTGCGCAGGCAGCTGGTCGACGATGGCTTTGTTACTTTCGCGTCCTGCTGCAAAAGGCCAGCCCACGGTTCGCTGGGCGGCGCATTAATTTTCTTCAGGCCAAGGCGTCGGCCTTAGCGGCGAAAATGAAGTCGGCCTCGTTTAAGCCGTCAATCTTATGGGTCCAAATTGTGATTTTCACTTTGCCCCAAGCGAGGAAGATATCGGGATGATGGAAAATTTCCTCGGCGAGAGCGCCAACTTTGTTGGTGAATTCCAGTGCCTCGGCGAAGTTCTTGAAGGAGTATTCTTTCTCGAGGTGATGGTCTTCGACGACCTGCCAGTCGTTGCCGAGCTGGTCGTGTAGGGCTTTCAATTCGTCGCCGGCAAGCGGTGGGATGCCGCCTTGGCAGGGTTTGCATTCGCGCTGAGCGAGGTCGCAGGTGTCGTTACTCATGGCTTGGGGTTTCGGGGAGGTTATCTTCGGGTTCCAATTTTTCAACCTTTTCAGAATTACGGCGCCAATAAGCGGCGAGGATGCTGCCGAGAATGCAGTGGATAATGGCGGAGATGGCGCAGGATGTGGCTGCGTTGGCTCCGAAGACAGCTTTGTTGCTAGTGGCGAGATGTGCTCCCAAGCCGCTATTCTGCATGCCGACCTCAATGGAGACGGTGCGGCACGTGGTGGAATCGTGTCGGAAGGCTCGGGCGAAGAAATAGCCGAGGCCAAAGGCGGCGGAGTGGAGGAGAATGACGGCTACGAGCAGGAGGTGGCCTTCCTCGCGTATGACGGCAGCTTTCTTTTCCATGATGGCGGCGACAATGAGGACGATGATAAGGACGGCGACAAAGGGGCCGGCGGGCTGCACGCGGGCGATGGCGCGTGGGAAGGCTTGCTTGAGGCCAAGGCCAAGGAGTACGGGGAGGATGACGATGGCGGTGTCGAGAATGAGTTTCCAGAGGTCAACGGTGACAAACTGGCTGGCATAAAGCTTGGTGAGAAGTGGGGTCATGGCGATGGCGGCGAGTGTGGCGCACATGGTCATGGACACAGAGAGGGCAAGATTGGCGCGGGCGAGATAGGTGACGAGATTGGACGCAGTGCCGCCTGGGCAGCAGGCGACGAGGATGAGGCCGGCGGCGAACTCTGGGTTTAGCTGCAGGAGGTTTGCAATGGCCCAGCCGAGAAGGGGCATGGTGAGATATTGGGCGGCGAAGCCGACGGCGATTGGTCGAGGGCATTCGCGCACGCGCTTGAAGTCATCAAGGGTCAGTGTGATTCCCATTCCGAGCATAATAAGAGCAAGGCCGGGCGCGGTTAGTGAGAGCGGTGATGACAGGCCGGGGAGATGGAGCTTGGCATCGAGGAACCAGCCGAACCACTGGGAGTCCTTTTCCACGAGGGCGGCAATGCCGGAGAGGACGATCCACAGGGGAAAGAGGTTGGTGAGCGTGTTGAGGGCGCGGGTCATCGGGCTTGTCTCGTCGGGCAGGAACCGTAGAATGTCCGGCAGTCATGGCCGAGCGGAAAAGACACCAGGTGCTGTACGACGACGAGTGCTGGATGTGCACATTCCAGATGCGTTTGCTGACATGGCTGGATTGGTGTGACGTCGCGCGGCTGGTGCCGGCATCGAATCCTGAGTGTTTAAAGCTGGCGCCGGGGTTGACGCGTGAGGGGCTGATGGAGGCGATTCATTGCGTGACGAAAGAAGGCCGGGTGCTGCGCGGGGCACGCGCGCTGCGGTTTATCGGGATGCGAATGCCGTTATTGGTGCCGCTGGCGCTGGTTTTATGGGTGCCGGGGGTGATCTGGGTGGCGGAGAAAGTATACGACTGCGTAAGCCGTAACCGTTATTTGCTCAGCCGCGTGTTTGGGTGCAAGGGCGCATGCGATTTGCTGCCGCAGCGCGAACGGGAAGGTGAAATGAGTGCGAAAGCAGCAAAAAAATAGCCGAATTTCGCGCTTGTCATCAGCGGTGCGGCTGGTATTTTCCCCTGCTCGTTTATGAAGAAGGACACGCATCCGAATGATTATCGGCCGGTGGTTTTCCGCGACACGTCCAATGGTGACGCGTTTATCACCCGGTCCACGGTGCAGACGAAGGAAACCACGGAGTGGGAAGACGGCGAGGAGTACCCGTTGTTCCTGATGGGCATCAGCAGCACGTCGCATCCGTTTTACACCGGCCAGCAGAAGTTTGTGGACACGGCGGGTCGCGTGGACAAGTTCCAGCAACGTTTGGCCAAGACACAGGCGATGAAGGAAGCCAAGGCCGCGCAAGGCAAGAAGAAGTAGCTGCGATTTTTCAAACCGCCCGCCCGGTCCCGCGCCGAGGCGGGTGGTTTCTTTTTACACCTCATGGAATTGCGGCCACACATTGAAAAATTCGCCTCTCGCATGGCGGAGGTGGAGACGGAGTTGGGTGACCCGAAGGTGTTTGAGAACAACCGGCGCGCACAGGAACTGGGCCGGGAGTATGCACGGCTCAAGGAATTGGTGGCTAAAGGGGAGGAGTTTTTAAAGGCGCGCGAGGAATTGGAGGAAAACCGTGAGCTGGCAGCGGGTGACGATGCCGAGATGGCAGATATGGCACGCGAGGAGATTAACCGGCTTGAGGTACGCGTGCCTGAGCTGGAGCGGGAATTGCAACTGGGCTTGGTGCCGCCGGATCCAGCGGATTCGCGCAACACGATCATCGAGATTCGCGCGGGCGCGGGCGGCGATGAGTCGGCGCTTTTCGCGGGGGACCTGTTTCGGATGTACACACACTACGCCGACGGACGGGGCTGGAAGCATGAGACGATGAGTTCCACACCGTCGGATCTGGGGGGATTCAAAGAGGTGGTTTTCAGCTTGGCAGGTGAGGAGGTCTACAAGCGACTGAAGTTTGAAAGCGGTGTGCATCGCGTGCAACGTGTGCCAGCCACGGAGGCCAGTGGACGTATCCACACCAGTACTTGCACGGTGGCTGTGTTGCCTGAGGCGGAGGAGGTGGACGTGGAGATTAAGCCCGAGGAGCTGGAAATCTCTGTGACGCGCGCCAGCGGTCCCGGTGGACAGGGGGTGAACACGACGGACTCGGCAGTGCAGATTCTACACAAGCCCACGGGGTTGATCGTGCGCTGCATGGACGAGCGCAGCCAGATCAAGAACAAGGCCAAGGCAATGAAGGTCCTGCGTTCGCGGCTGCTGGATCAGCGGATTGCAGAGGAGCAGGCGAAGTATGCGGCGGAACGCAAGTCGCAGATAGGGACAGGCGAGCGCAATGAGCGCATACGCACCTACAATTTTCCACAGAATAGAATGACCGATCACCGCATTGAGGTAACACTGCACAGCTTGCCGGCCATTATGGAAGGTGCCATCGACGAAGTGATAGACCCGTTGATCCAGCATGACCTTGAGGAGAAGCTCGCCGCACTGACCTCGTGATGGAACCGCGCGGGCTCATCTTTGACTGCGATGGCACGTTAGCCGACAGCATGCCCCTGCACTGGCGCGCGTGGAATCAAACTTGTACGCGACACGAGATTCATTTCACCGAGGAGAGATTCTACTCGCTTGGTGGTGTGCCTTCGCGAAAGATTTTCGCAATGCTTGCCGAGGAACAAGGGCTGACGATAGACCCTATTGCGCTTTCGCGTGAAAAGGAGGAAGCCTACCTCCCAATGATGCCGGAACTGCAGCCAATCGAGCCGGTGGTGGCAATCGCACGCGCGCATCGTGGGCGATTGCCGATGGCCGTGGCTACTGGTGGACAACGGCGGTGCATCTCAAAGATTCTCGAGCACCTTGGCATTGCGGACTGGTTTGATGCGTTGGTGACCAGTGAGGACGTGGAGAATCCCAAGCCGGCACCGGACACTTTCTTGAAGGCGGCCGAGCAAATCGGAATTGATCCCGCCCATTGTCGGGCGTTCGAGGACACGGACTTGGGAATGCAGGCCATCCGGGCATCGGGCATGGAGGCAGTGGACGTGCGCGAGCTCTTAAAGAAGGAGTCGGCCTAAGCGGGCTCAGGCTCAGCTTCAGTCTCTGCTTCGCCGCTTTCTGGCTCATCATCTACGGCACCGTCCTCGCGTTTGCGACCAATCCAGATGTAACGGAACAACAAGGTGCGGCCAGCCATCACGATGGGAATGGCCAGCAGTCCGCCGAGGATACCGCCCACCAGTGCAGTACCCATCAACACCGCGATGATGACCGCCACCGGGTGCATGCCAACGCGGTCGCCCACGATCTTCGGCTGAATAAGC
Source organism: Verrucomicrobiales bacterium (assembly GCA_002724615.1). Taxonomy (GTDB): domain Bacteria; phylum Verrucomicrobiota; class Verrucomicrobiia; order Limisphaerales; family UBA1100; genus UBA6614. Next base: position 5,299 of record PBPF01000090.1, read on the forward strand.
GTTTTCTCAAGTAGAAGAACAACCGCACATACTGCTAGCGCCAGCACAGCCCCCCATGCCGCATCTCCACCAACCCAGATTAGCCTGTCGGCATACGCGATGGATAACGCGAGTACNGGGATTGTCGAAATNATTACGCCAAAATAAGGAATGATACCCACCAGTCCTGCCAGCATACCAAGCAGAATCCCATGAGGCAGTCCGATCAGCCAGAACCCAATGGCCAAGCAAAAGCCCACGCAAATGGCAACCAACACTTGGCAGCGGAAAAAAACGATGAGGCAGTTGTTGAACTCACTTAAAACATAAACCACNTCCTCTTTAAAGCGGGACTCCATCAGTGGCAGGTAATCCGTCCAGCTTCCCTCAATGCGCCGTGCCTCCAGCAGGAAATAAAACACGTACACTGGCACCAGAGCCATGCCAACGACGATGCCNAACCAGCCCATGATCTTTCCAGCCGCAGATTCAGCCCAGGTAATTATCAGTCCGGAAACNCGCTCGGACATGGTGTTGATGAGGCTTGTTGACTCTTCTGCTTCANTTGAGGNCTGAATTTTTTCCNGAGNAGGCTTCTCGNCCTTTGGCTNTTCTTGTTCCGGCGTAGGTTGAGTACCATTATTCTCAGAGGCTTTACTTTTTTCGGCGGAGGGACTGTTGATGGAAAATGAATTTCTAACACTTTGAAAATAACTGTCCACTTTTGTCGCCGCGTTGTTGAGCTTGGCGCGAATCTGCGCACGGTTGTCATATAGAGCCTCGAATTCTTGCACGGCCTTGGGTACCACAAAGGTCAGCATCATCATCGAGAGCAGTATGGCCAGCACGAACACATAAATGATTGCCTTNAGNCGNCGCGGGTTGGCTAGGTTTTGGAATTGGAAAAAAATAGAGCGGCTGGAGACTCGCGTCTCGAAGAAGTTTACCAGCGGGTTGAGCAGGTACGCGATGATGCCTGCCACGGCCAACGGCAGCAGCACAGGCGAAAGGCGATCCAGCAGCCANCCGATGCCGTAGAGCACCAGCCCGANCAGCGCCAGAAACACNGCNACCGCCAGTGCGGTTAGTGAAAACCACAGCACCTTGGCTTGTTTTTCTGATGGGGCAGGAATCGACATGCTAACTTGCGCCCATTTCCCGGGAACGCTTCGCAGCTGCNCGGACGGCGTTGATACAGCCCGCGCGCAGACCGTGTTCCTCCAGCACACGCAGGCCTTCAATGGTCGTGCCTCCCGGGCTGGTGACCATGTCCTTGAGTTTGCCGGGGTGCTCGCCGGTTTCCAATACCATTTTTGCCGCACCCATCACCGTTTGCGCTGCCATTTGCGTGGCCAACTCGCGTGGCAGACCCGCGTGGACTCCGCCGTCGCTGAGTGCTTCGATGATTTCAAAAATATAAGCGGGCCCACTGCCGGACAGGCCAGTAACCGCATCCATCAACCGCTCAGGCACTTTCACCGCCAAGCCAACGCCGCCAAGAATCTTGGCCGTAAGTTTCGCGTCTGTGGCACGCGCATTGCGGCCTAGGCAAAAGCCNGCTGTACCTTCGCCCACCAATGCCGGCGTGTTCGGCATCACACGCACAAANCTAAAAGGCGGCTTTCCGTCGAACACCTCGTTGAATACAGGTGCGTCTGTTTTAAGTCCGGCCACAATCGAAATTACCAAGTGGTTGCGTGTCGCTNCCTCCTTCACTTCTTCCAAAACCTCTTTCACTTGATGCGGCTTGACAGCCAACACCACAANATCCGTCTTCTTGAAAACCTCAGTGTTTGACAATGCCACCTTGGCACCCAACGCCTTGGCAAANGCCTTGCGCGCTGCCGGCACCACGTCGCTGGCGATTACGCGTCNCGGCTTAACCAAGCCAGAACCTACGATCCCNTGAGCCAATGCAGTCGCCATCTTCCCGGCACCCAGGAAGCCTATAGACTGTTTCAATGNCATCGGGATTTTGTAACAGAAAACCCCTGCCGCTTAAAGGCAAAAGCCGCTCAACGCTGTCCCTTCAAAAANAAGCCTCGCTGCTTACTTGTCACCGTCAAGCCAACTTGCTCCATTACTGCCAGCATGTCCTCCCACACCTTACGCTTCTCAGCCAGCGACTGGTTGCGTAACAGGTATGCCGGGTGAAAAGTCGGCATCAAGGGGATACCTCGATATTCCTGCCACTGACCACGGAATCGCGTGATTGCCACTTCCTGCTCCAACAGTCCGGCCACTGCTGTTTTGCCTAAGGCCACCAANACACGTGGCTGTATGAGGTCGATCTGCTCATGTAACCATGGCACACACGTCGCCATCTCGTCGGGTGTCGGCTGACGGTTGCCCGTGGATCTGCCCGGTGTGTCCGGCCGGCACTTTAAAATGTTGGCAATGAAAACTGAGTCACGCGACAAACCCATCGTTTCGATAATCTTTGTCAGCAACTTGCCCGCCGCGCCCACGAATGGTTCGCCTTGCGCATCCTCATCGGCCCCCGGCGCTTCGCCAACGAACATGATGTCCGCTTCCGGGTTGCCCACGCCAAAGACCACTTGTGTACGTGAAGTCACCAAATTTGGGCACTTTTGACAGGCCAGTGCGCGCGCGCGCAAATCCGCCAACNTGCTGNCGGTTGGCGGAGCATCTCCATTAACGGTCGCTGTCCGTTCGAATTTGAATAGGGCCTCCAATTTGGCTGGNGTAACAGACACCAACCGACGACCACGCGCCTTTTCGGAGCGAAGATGCCCAATGGTTGCTTCCAGCAGTTTCTCATAAGCACCCATAGGCGGTAGCCTAAAAGCCGNCTCGTCCGTCGCACGCAAAACTTGCCCACTGACTTACTCACCCTAATAGTTTAAAATATGTNCATGACCAAGCACTGCTTCAACTGCGGTCGCGAATGGACACTGGCTACTCTCCCCGGTCGCCGCGATAACTGCGAGGAATGTAGCACCGACTTTCGGTGCTGCCGCAACTGCACACACTTTGACCCTATCATCGCCCACCAGTGCCGCGAACGNCGTGCTGAGCCCGTGCAGGAAAAAGAACGTGCGAATTACTGCGAATACTTCGACTTCCCCAAGCGAGNGTTCAAGAAACCTGCACGAGATGTCGGAGATGTTACGCGAGAAGANGTCGCCAGAGANNCCTTAAAAAANCTTTTNGGTGACTNANAACACAACAGNTAGTGNTANTGTNTTAAACAATAGCACAACTTATAGTNNTNATTAGGTAAATTAATACTTNTTATTAACATCTTGACTTTCTATTAGNNTGATTAATAATNGCCTCACACACCGATCTGTGAGGATTGGTTGGGGGGGGAGAAACAGAACAATTTGGGCCCCGGTCCAGTACAGCTGGGGCCAATGTCCTACAGTAGCCTACGTTGTACTGTTTCTGTGTTCACCGGGCCAGGCAGGTCGTCTTCAGGCCACCTGGCCCGGATTTTTTATGGAATCAACGGTTGCACCCAGGCGGTTTCTTTTTCCATTGGGTACAGGGGGTTGGATTTGGCTTTGGTNGAGGTGACTNGGGCGCGGACGTAGATTTCGTCGCCTTTCAAGCGGTACACCGCGCGGNGTCCCTTGGCNGTGGCGAGGACTTGNCCGATGTCCTTNCTGTACTTGTGCGTCACGCGCAGCTTGGCACCAGTTGGAAGGGTGTAGGGTTGATGGGTGGCATCGTAGCCCTTACGAGTGCCGATAAACNGGGTGGTGTATTGCACGCCGGGCTCGGCGGTGATGGTGAGTGACAACTCGCGCGGCCCGCGGCTCACGTCTTTTAACATCACGCCGGTGCTGCTATAAAAATCCCCGGATTCCATTGCAGCCATCAGGGCGTGGGCCTCGAGCTTGNGCGCGCGGACCATCACCCAGCCGCGACCGGGGTTGCTNCGGTTGGCNGCCATACCGTGGTAGTTGTGGGCGTCATCGGTGGCCAAGCCGTACATCACGCCCAGCTTCAACTCAGCAAGTCGCCGCGTGAGTATGATATCCCACATACGCTCGGTGCTGGCGTGGGTCTTGTCGCCACGGTTACGCACTGCGGGGTGGCCGTTGTAGACCTCAAAATATTTTTCGCCTTTCACGCGCATCAACTCCTCCGCGGTCACGCCCCATCCGAAGTTGGGGTGGTTGAGGTGCGGCAGGATCAAGCGGCCGGTCTTTTTGCGTTGCGCCAGTACAGCGTCGACATTTCGCTGCATGACCTCGTAAACGCTGTTGCCGCCACGTGGGACAATCAGCTCGGCAAGGTTGTAGGCATTGAGGTGGACGGGGGCATTCTTGTAACGGTCNGTAATCTCCTCACCCTGCAGCAGGAGAAACTTCCCAGNCGCTTCCAGTCGCTTGCGAAACTCGGCCANTGTCTTCAGCCGCACTTCCTGCCGACCGCCGCGTTCGCGCGTCTCAACCCAGCCGCCCCAGCCTTCTCGGTACTTGGCCAACGCAGGCGGGCCGCCTTTGCTCTTCATCACGTCAATCCACCGCTCGCCCACCTGCAGACGGTTGTGGTCTGTCAGNGAAAGAAAATGATAACCGTTATCCTTGTACCACTTGGCGATAACCTCGGGGTAATCATCACCGTCGCTCCACAGCGTGTGNGTGTGCAGGTTGCCTTTCCACCACTGGCCTTCAGCCGCAAGCGTGCAAGCGGTTAGGCAGAGGNTTAGTGTAATAAAAAAATTCCGCATGATGTCTCCTATTTGCTGATGTCAAGCCGACCCAGCACTTGGCCGGTGTAGTCGCCGTAGACCTTTTCAATCTGTTCGCCAATGCGCTTGCCAACGTAGCGCTCAATGCGCTTGTTCTTCACGATCTTGGCGCGGATGCCTTCCACTGATGCCCGAACAGTTTCCAGCTTCAATTTCTTTTTTACCATGGGCTTTACTGCCGTATGCAGCGCCGTGAAGTATGCCTTCTGGTCATCAATCAAGCTACCATCCGCACGCGCGCCGTGGCCGGGGCACATGATCTTCGGCTTCAGCTTTTTGGCTGCGTCCAGCGTCTTCAGCCAGTCGATCGAGTTGCCGTCGCCCATGTAGTTGTACGGNCCGTTNACGATNGCGTCGCCACTGAAAAGAATCCGCTGCTTAGGCAGCCACACAAACACGTCCCCGTGCGTATGCGCNTTGCCTAAGTANAGGCACTCCGCNCGCATNTTNCCGTCGTCAAACACCATCTTCTTGTCGAACGTGATCATCGGCGGCAGCAGCTTGCTTGCCTTCACGTCCGCCCGCTGCTTGGCCGACCACTCCCAACGGCCGATCGGATGTCGACCGTAATAGCCCGTCTCGTATTTCTTCATCTCTTCCAGTGCCCCTTTCGACGCCACCGGCACGGCGCCAGCCTCGAACCATTTCATGTTCCCGTACGCATGGTCGCCGTGNTGATGTGTGTCNACCACGAACTTGATGGGCTTCTTCGTCACCGNCTTGATNTTCGGCAGCACCACCTCCACNCCGCTCGGNAAATTTCCGTCCACCACCAGCACGAAATCCTTGAACACGATCCATCCCTGGTTGCAGTGCCCCTTGGAGATGTCGCCCTGATGAAAATAAACCCCCGGCGCCACCTCNTGCACNTTNCCCACCTGTGATTCATCCAAAGCCAGAACATTGAACGACAACACGACCGCGNAGAAAAAAGAAACGGCTTTCATGCCNGGAGGGTAAACCGCCGGTGGCCGCGGTCAAGCGCTACTACNGTTGGCGGCGACGCTTGCGGNCATTGCTAGCGGTATTGAGATGCCGGTTGACGGCGTTCAAATACGCGCGCGCGCTGGCCTCGATGATGTCCGTGCTTGCCCCGCGCCCGGCCACCAGTTCACCNTCGCCAAAGTCCACCTTCATCGACACTTCGCCCAGCGCGTCCTTGCCCTGCGACACAGCCCGCAATGCATAGTCCAGAAGTTTGCCATGCGTACTGGTGATGCGGTCAATGGCNTTCAGCGCCGCGTCCACNGGGCCGTCGCCGATGCCTGCGTCCTCCGCGNTTTCCCACTTGCGTCCATTCTTGCGCCGCAGTCGCACCGTCGCCGTCGGCACCGTNTGGTTGCCGCTGGAAACGCTCAAGTAATCGAGACTCCAAGTTTCTGGCACCTCTGCAATGTGCCCTTCGACCAACGCCACCAAGTCATCGTCATAAACGAACTTCTTCTTGTCGCCCACCTCCTTGAAGCTCGCGAATATCGCCGTCACGTCCGCGTCGCTCATTTTAAAACCNAGATGTTTTAAACGCGCCGCCATCGCCGCACGCCCACTGTGCTTGGTCAGTGGCAGCTCCGTCTGCCCCCAGCCCACGTCGCGCGGATCCATGATCTCATACGTCTCGCGCTTCTTTAAAATACCGTCCTGATGAATGCCGCTGGAGTGCGCAAAAGCATTCTCCCCCACGATCGCCTTGCTGCGTTGCACATTCAGCCCGCTCATCCCCGCAACAATGCGACTGGCCTTCACAATCTCGTTGGTTTTAACACCACACCTCAGCCGGCCGAAGAAATCCTTGCGTGTCTTGATGGCCATCACGACCTCTTCCATCGCCGCGTTCCCTGCGCGTTCACCAATGCCGTTGACTGTACACTCCACCTGGCGCGCCCCCGCCTGCACCGCTGTCAGCGAGTTGGCCACCGCCAGCCCCAGATCATTGTGGCAATGCACGCTGATTATCGCCGCGCCACTCTGGAACTCTTCAACCGAGTCGTGCAGATGCGCGATAAGACCGCCGAACTGATCTGGCACTGCCCAGCCCACCGTGTCCGGAATGTTCACAGTTGTGGCCCCCGCACGCACCGCTGCCTTGCAAATCTCCACTAGGAAATCCGGTTCCGTCCGAGAGGCGTCCTCCGGTGAAAACTCGATGTCCTTCACATACTTGCGCGCGCGCTTCACCCCTTCCACTGCCAGGCGCAAAATTTCATCCTGCGCCTTGCCAAGCTTATGCTCGCGGTGAATTTTTGATGTTGCCAGAAACACATGAATGCGTCCGCGTTTGCCCGCCGGCTTTACCGCTGCGCCCGCGGCGTCGATGTCCTTCGGCACACACCTCGCCAGCCCGGCGATCTGCGGCCCCTTCACCTGCCGCGCGATGGTCTGCACTGCCGTGAAATCACCTTCGCTGATTACTGGGAAGCCCGCCTCGATCACATCCACCTTCAACCGACCCAGCTGACGTGCCACCGCCAGTTTCTCACGAAGGTTCATCGATGCGCCCGGGCATTGCTCGCCATCACGCAACGTCGTGTCAAAAATCACCACGCGGTTCTTGCTCATTGTCCTGTCTTTCTCGGTCCGCCGTTGGTTGTGTCTTTAAATAAAAAACAAAAACCCCACCGCCGCGGTACCGACGGTGGGGTTTCGAAATTCATGGGCGATTACCGAAACCCAACCGCCGTGCCACGCAAAAGCAGCCCCAGCAATTC
>PBPF01000091.1 GCA_002724615.1 Verrucomicrobiales bacterium
TTCACGCCAGCCACCATGTCCGTGGTCGTTTTATTCTGGCTAATCGGCTTCGACATCATCTATGCCATCCAAGACTACGACTTTGACCGCTCCACCGGACTCAAGTCGCTTGTCGTGTATATGGGCCCGGACAATGCGCTCAACGCCTCGCTCATCGCGCACATGGTAATGATTATTCTGCTGACATTCCTCGGCTTTCTCGCCTTCTTCAAGCTACCCTATTGGATCGGCATGCTCATCATCATTAGCTGTCTGGGATTTGAACACTGGATCATCCGCCGCCGCTCACTGGAGTGGGCGGAGAAATCGTTTTTTAAGCTCAACTCCGTCATCAGCATGGTGTTCTTGGCTGTGGTGCTAGCGGAGGTGATGCTGCCGGACTTTTGGAGCTTCCGCGGACTGTGATGACCACCCCGTTTCCAACTGGCGCGCTGACCGACCTCCATACGAAGGTCGAAACCGGTGAGCGCCTCAACGAAGCCGAGGCTCTCGCCATGCTCGAGAGCCGCGACCTCAACGCCCTTGGTGCCATCGCTAGCCTTGCGCGCGCACGCAAGGCCGGCAATCGAGCCACCTTCATCGTCAACCGTTACATAAATTATTCTAATTACTGCATTTTATCCTGCCAGTTCTGCAGCTTTGCGCGCAAGAAGCGCGATGGCGACGGATTTGAGCTGACGATTGACGAGATAGTAACCAAAGCCAAAGAGGCCCTAAAACTTGGTGTCACTGAGCTGCACATCGTCGGAGGTCTACACCCCTCGTTGCCCTACAGCTACTACACCGACATGCTTCGGACACTCAAGGCACTGGATCCACAGCCACACCTAAAGTGTTTCACTGCTGTCGAAATACTGCACCTCGGGCGGCTGACTCGAAAATCGACAGGGGAAATCCTTGCCGAGTTACGCGACGCGGGTCTGGATTCACTGACCGGCGGTGGCGCGGAAATTTTCGCACCGGACATCCGCCCTCAAATCGCCAAGGGCAAGGAGACCGCAGAGGAATGGGCCTCTGTACACCGCACATGGCATGAGTTGGGTGGCCGCAGCACCTGCACAATGCTCTTCGGCCACGTCGAAAGCCTGACCGACCGAATCGACCACCTGCGACGTCTGCGCGAGTTGCAGGACGAGACGGGCGGCTTCACCGGCTTCATCCCGCTACCTTTCCAACCGGAGAACAACCCGGTCCCCGTTGAACATCCACCCAGCGGTTTTGACATTTTACGCACTATCGCCGTCAGCCGCGCGTACTTGGACAACATTGACCACGTGACCGCCTACTGGGTTGGCCTTGGGTTGCCATTGGCGCAAGTGGCCCTGAGCTATGGTGCCGATGACCTGCACGGCACGATCGAGGAGGAGCACATCTTTCACATGGCCGGTGCCAACAGCCCACAAGCTCAGACTACCGCCGCCATGGTTCAGGCCATCCGCGAGGCGGGGCGTGTGCCTGTGGAACGCAACACGTTCTATGAGCCAATTCGCGAATGGGTCGGCGATGCCAAGACCTCCAACCCCACGCCGCCAAACCTACTGGAAGACAACCTCGCCACCGCATGAGCAAACGCATCGGCTCGGTTCCCTATTTAAACTCCGTTCCGCTGACATGCGGGATTGAAGCGGAAACAGAGTTCGTGGTGCCGTCGAAATTGGCGGACATGCTACGCTGCGGCGAGTTGGATGCGGCGCTGTTGAGCGTCACAGAAGCGTTGCTGCATGAAGGGTACGAGATTCTCGACGGAGTGGCGGTGGCATCGCGAGGGGCGGTGAAGAGCGTGTTCCTCGCACACCGCCAGCCGCTGGAGGCCATTGAGGTGGTTCACTGCGACACTGCCAGCCTGACAAGCGTTAATCTTTTGCGTGTGCTGCTAGCTGAAAAAGGCCTTCGACCGGCCTTTGAACCGCTGCCTCGCTATTCGCAGGCCGGCCTATTGCAAAACGTACTATTGATCGGCAACGCAGGAATCGACTTCCTCCATGCCGAGCACGATCACGCCACGTGGGATCTTGGCTCGGCTTGGCATGAACTGACAGGTCTGCCGTTCGTGTATGCGGTGTGGGCGCTTCGTAAGGAACGACACGATGACACGCTACGAGCCAAACTCAGGCAGGCCAAGGCTGATGGACTGGCGCGGCTGGAACAGACAGTTGCCGAGCATCCGGATTACGATCCAGAATTCCGCCGCGCCTACCTAGGCGGTCACATCCGCTACGAACTGGGGGACGACGAAAAAGCCGGCCTGTCGCGTTTTGTGAAACTGTTGAAAAACCACGGCGACCAAACAGTCCACGACCCCGTGTTTGTTTAAAGAAATTGCATCGTGCCTCACCTCAAATGCGCAAGGGTGGTGCCGTCTGTTTGTATCTTGTCGCAATACAAATGGCCTTTCTTGCCGTGGCAGCATTCAGACCGTAAAGTTCCTCACGTGATTCACGACCCGTCCATGGATGCGCTGCTGCACAAGGTGTGGGAGGGCGAACGGGTTTCCGGCGAGGAAGCACTGCGGCTCTACAGTCTGCCGCTGGAAACGCTGGGGACGCTGGCAGACCGGCGGCGACAACTGGCGAAGGCAGCGGCCTACGACGGACGTGGCAACGAGATCGTGACCTATAGTGTGGATCGCAATGTCAATTACACAAATGTATGCAATGTGTATTGTAAGTTTTGCGCGTTCATGCGAACGGAGAAGGATGACGATGCCTACGTAATTACGCACGCGGAGATGGACCGCAAGATTGAAGAGACACTGGCACTGGGCGGAACACAAATCCTGATGCAGGGTGGCCACCACCCAAAACTCTCCAAACAATGGTATCTCGACCTGCTCACGCATATTCGTGAAAAATTTCCCTCGATCAACATCCACGGGTTTAGCCCAAGTGAGTTTGTGCATTTTCAAAATGTGTTCGATGAGCCGCTGGAGGAAATCATTCGTGACTTTCGCGAGGCGGGACTGGGCTCAATCCCTGGCGGCGGTGGTGAGATTTTGGTTGATCGCGTGCGAAAGCAAATCTCGCCACTGAAGGCGATGAGTGACGAATGGATGGAGGTGATGGCAATCGCGCACCGGCAAGGACTGGCAACGACGGCAACCATGATGTTTGGGCACGTGGAGACGGTGGAGGAGCGTATTGAGCATCTGGAGTGCGTACGACATCAGCAGGAGGAATCGCTTGCAGACGACAAGGTAAAATCAGGACATTACGGTTTCACGGCGTTCATCGCGTGGACATTTCAGGCGGAAAATACACGCTTGCGGGTACCGACGGTGGGGTCGCACGAGTACCTCCGGATGCAGGCGTTGTCGCGTATTTACCTCGACAATGTTGAGAACATCCAGAGCTCGTGGGTGACGCAGGGACGCGAGATTGGGCAGGTGGCACTGCGTTACGGGGCGAACGACTTGGGAAGCATTATGATCGAGGAGAATGTGGTTTCACAGGCCGGCACAACATTCCGGATGGGGGTGGCAGACATGCAACGGCTCATTCGGGATCTGGGGCACGCGCCGCGTCAGCGGGATAATTGGTATCAATTGGTAAACTGACGGGATCGTCCTCGGCCTCTTCGACCTCATCGCCCTCTTCATCTTCGTCGGCTATCAACTCCTCATCGACCACCGGCGATGGCGGGAGTGACGAGGGATCAAAAACCATTGTCATTACAGTTTGCCTTGTTTTCCAAATCATACTCAGAGTGGTGGCAACGGATGGAAGCATCAGCAAGGTAAGCAGGAGGCTGCCTTGATGATCGATGGTCTCAATGAGGTTGGCAAGCAAACCAGGCGTGGTAAACCACTGCATGCGACTGGCAGCGAGATAACCAACAACTAGCAGCAGGATGAACATGAGCATGGCGAGGTTAAGGCGAGAGAACATGCGCGTGTCGGACTCGAGTACGGGGTTGGGTAGGGAACGGGCGAGGCGATACAGGATGAAATTGAGCTGGATTACGAATACACAAGCAACGAATGCAAACGTTTGCGCGCCGAAAAGGAAAACATCCTCGTGCGGAATCCAGTCTCGCCACATGAGGTAGGGCGCCATGCCGCAGAGGAGGATGGCGGTGAGGCGTGCATGGAACACAGAGGACTGCCAAGCTGGGTCGTCACGGTTAATGCGGCCAAGGCCGAAGACTCCATAGCCAAGCAAAGCCATGGAGCCAAGAGTGGGCAGCATATCCAGCAACCAAAAACCGCGCGTTACGAGATCCTGCACGACGAGGATGAAGAACATATGGAACCATTGGCTCATGGCTCCCGGCACGGCCATCAGCAGGGCCAACGGCAGGCCAAAAAGCAAGGCGGCGGTGGCCCGTAAGAGGGTTCGCGCCTCGGGCGTAGGACCGGTTGGAATTTGGCCGTGGGACATTACTTTACGGAAAGATATGTGTACTGGCCAAGTCCACGGCTGTAGTCATCGAGCAATTGCATGGCCTGACTGGGCTTGAGGCGGTCGGCCTTGATGGCGGCATCGACCTGCGCCTTCATGCGCCGCTTAAGTTCCTTTTCGTCGTACTGCACGGTGCGGAGCGATTCCTCGACAGTGTTGCCGCGAACAATCTCCTCCACGTAATACCCGCCTGATTCGTCGGGGTCGAGAAAGACATGCACCTCGTTGACGGAGCCGAAGAGATTGTGCATATCGCCCATGATATCCTGATAGGCACCAGTAAGGAAGAAACCGAGATGGTAGATTTCCGGCCCCTTGCCGTTGCGGCGCAAGGCGTGAAGAGGGAGCGTGTCGCGGACGTCCTCGAGATCGATGAACTTCTTTACCGTGCCGTCACTGTCGCAGGTNATATCCACGAGGGTGGCCTCGCGCGAAGGGTGCTCATCGAGCCGCGACAGAGGCATAATGGGGAAAAGTTGTCCCAGTGCCCAGTGATCCTGCAGNCTTTGGAAGACACTGAAGTTGCAGACGTACTGGTCGCCCAGACTGTTCTCCAACTCTACGATTTCNTCCGGNACGTGGTCGCGGCCGCGGAAATGGGCAATCACCTTCTGGCTGATTTCCCAGTAAAGTGTCTCCACCTTGGCTTTATCGGTCAGTTCCAGTACGCCAAGGGTGAACATNTTGTAGGCGTCCTCNTTACAGTTCAGCGCGTTGTGCCAGGCCGCCAACTTTTTGCCGCGATGGAGGTTGCGACGAATCTTTAGTAGTTGTCGCACCAAAGGGTGTTCGTCATCGCCGTACTGCAGTCGTGCCCGNCCGGCCTTGGCAATGGCAGAAAACACCTCAACCACAAGCACGCTGTGATGCGCAACAATCGCACGCCCGCTCTCGCTAACGATGTCCGGGTGTGGCACACCTTCCTCATCNCACACCTCGCCGGCAGTTCGCACTACGTCGTCCGTGTATTCNGGAAGNGAGTAGTTGGTGCTGCTCTCAAACGCCGCGCGGCTACCGTCGTAGTCCACTGCCAGCCCACCACCNACATCAAGGTAACCGATTGGGAAATCCATCTTCCGCAGCTTCGCATAAAATCGCGAACCTTCCTGCACTGCCTTCTTGACCGTGAGGATATCCGGCACCTGCGAACCAATGTGGAAATGCAGCAGCTGGAAACACCTCGACAGACCCTCCNCCCGAAGCAAATCCGTAGCTGCCACCAACTCCGTGGTTGTCANGCCAAACTTTGCGTCCTCCCCGCCGCNGTCCGCCCACTTGCCAGTTGACTTGCTGAGCAGACGCAGGCGCATACCGATCACCGGCTCCACACCGATCTCGCGCGACACGCGGATGATCGCATGCAACTCCTCCAGTTTCTCCACCACCAACACCACCTGCTTCCCCAATTGCTGTCCCATCAGCGCAACGCGGATAAACTCGTCGTCCTTAAACCCATTGCAGATTACCAGACTACCCGGCGCATCCTGCAACGCCAGTGCCGCGAACAACTCTGGTCTGCTTCCTACCTCTAAACCGAATGCATGCGGACGACCCGCCTCGAGAATCTCCTCCACCACCTCCCGCAGTTGATTCACTTTCACAGGGAACACACCGCGATATCCACCCCTGTAGCCGTGCGCCTCAATTGATTTTTTAAACGCCCCCTGGATCGCCTCAACCCGGTGCCGTAGAATGTCCTGAAACCGGATCAACAAGGGGAACTTCAGCCCACGCTTTCGCGCCGCTGAAAGTACCTCCGAAATCTCCACCGTGCCTCCACTCTCCTGCAGTGGCCGCACCTCCACCCGACCCGCCGGATTGATTCCGAAATAGCCTGCGCCCCAACGGTCCACGTTGTACAGACTGCGTGCGTCCTCAATCGACCACGCGCCATTGGCCTTCGAATTGCCCATGCGGGAAACAGTCGGTTATTTATACGAACGCCTCGGCCCATTGCAAACCCGACCTGAAAAAATTTGCGTCCGTCACACAATGTGCTTACATCGCCGTATGCCAAAGGCCAACCTGGCAGCTATTGTCAAGCACTGCGACCGCGAACTCCGCATTGATGCCATCGCCGACTACGATGGCGCCCACAACGGTCTGCAGGTTGAAAACCGCGGGAAAGTCAGCCGCATTGCCGCCTGCGTCGATGCCAGTCTCGCCACCGTCCGCAAGGCAGCACTTGCCGGTGCTGACCTCATGTTGGTTCATCACGGCCTCTTCTGGAGCCCACAGCACCCGTGGATAGGCCGCAAACGCGATCTCATCGCTGCCCTGCTCAAGCATGACATTGCCATCTACAGCGCCCATCTGCCGTTAGACGTACATCCCCGGCTCGGAAACAACATTGGTCTTCTGCGCGCATTGAAGTTCACTCGTCCCCGCCCCTTCTTTCTTGAGAACGACTCGCCATTNGGGTTGCGCGTCAGCACACGCCTCTGCCGCGATATCCTGGCCTCGCGTTTAAAGACCGTGCTCGGCGCGCCTGCTGTGCTGGTACGTGGCGGCCCCAGTGTCTGTCGCAAGATCGGCATAGCCACCGGCGGCGCTGGCAACAAGCTGGATGTCGCCGCCGCCGAGGGCGTGGACACCTTTATTACTGGCGAAGGAGCACACTGGACAGCCGCCATGGCTGAGGATCTGGGAATCAACCTCTATTACGGTGGTCATTACGCCACAGAGACTTTTGGCGTTAAGTCACTCGCCGATCACCTGTCCAAGAAATTCAAGGTGCCTTGGGAATTCATCGATCACCCCACGGGACTTTAACCTGAAGCCTCGTCTTCGGCCTTGGACACGTCGTCATCCGCGGGCTCATCCTCGTCCTTGGGCTCATCNTCGTCCTTGGGNTCATCNTCGTCCTTGGGNTCATCTTCGTCCTTGGGCTCATCNTCAAGGTCCGAGTCATCCTCCCTGCGCCGCATGCAGCCCATGAACCCAATGACCAAACCAATAAGCCCGCCGCCCATGCTCACGTACATTGTGTCCGATGGCGGCTCGAAACGGAATTCCACCGTATGACCATTTTCCGAAGGTTCCAAATAAACACCCCGCATCAGGAAATTTGCGCGCAACAACTCCTGCTCCTTACCGTTCACGTACACCTTCCAGTGCGGATGATGTCGATCGTTCAGCAGTAGCACCGTTGAGATGGAAGTCGGCGGTGTTTTAAACTCAATACGTTTGATGGCGTAGTCCACCAGTTCTACCGTGCCCAGTTCCTGTGTCCGCTGCGGATCCTCTGGTTCTGGCAAACCGTCACCTGCCAGGATCACCTGCTGGTGCGGGTCGAACGCTTGGCTAGCGAGCAGTTGCAGGGTGGAATTATCGTCCAGCCCCTGCCGCCAATCGGCAAACAGCTTGGCCCGCGGCAGTGCNCCAGAGAATTCCACCATGGCCACGTTGCCCAATTCCTCAATTCGCCACATCGGGACGAGCCTTCCCCCTGGGCGACCCGTGGTAGAGGCCAGCACCTTGTCGTAATTGCCCACATGCCGAAACCGCTTGTGCGCGGGATCCAGATANAGGTTCAAGCCGGACCGATACCCCATACCCTCGAACAGTTGCCGGGCCATGGCATTCAATCCATTGTTTGCCCCGACACAAAGGAAATAACGCACAGACGTCAGCTCGCATTGGCGTAAAAAAAGCTCGTTAATCCGTTCCAGCGTGCTTTGCTGGACATCCACAGTGGCGTTGCGATCCGGCATCGGCATTGTAAACGCCTCACGAAATGCCTGATCTATTTTCCTTGGNCGCGGCTCCTGCACGATGTCAATCGAGGGTATTCCGTGCTGCCGCATCCCATGCTGCAGCCATTCCGCTCTGTAATCGGAACTAAGCATGTTGACACTATTTTGCGCATTCAAATGCATTTGATCGCGAAACATTAGGTCAAGAAACTGTAACGAGAGAGTGGAAAAACCACGCGCCCTCAAGTTGGCTTGTTCCTCGTAAAACACTCGCTTCAAAGAGATGGTGTTGGTTCGCATCATTGGCAACNCCCTCCCCTGCAACTCCTGCAACTCTCGGTTGATTTGCGCAGCCATTTGCTTTTGCGTGGGGGTCGTAGGGTTTTCTATGACCGGTCGTATCTGAGCCAACAATTGCTGTTTCTCAGATTCCACTTGTTGCATCGAAAGGATACGGTTAATGACTTGGGCGTCATAGCCCCGCGGCAACAACTGCACCCGATCCAAGACCTGCTTGGTCTCGTTCTGGTCCAAGTTCATCCCTGGCACGCTTGGCAATGGGCCGCGACCTGGTTGAGTTCGCAGATTTTTGAAGATGGGATTATCGCGATATTTGTCCTCCTTTGAGTGATAAATTTGATACGGCACACCACCACGACCCAGGTCCCACACCAAAAACAACGCCATCACCACTATGACAATCGTCCCTTTTGCCTTGTCCAGCCTGCCTAGGCTGATCCAGCCCACGATCGCTAGTGACAAAAAGAACATCCCCAGCGCAAGGCCCGCCTGCACGAAACTGTGCTGTGCGATTTGCCCCGCCAGCAGGTTTGCATCCGAGATAAAGTCGGGATGATTGACCCCCAGTTTCGCCAAATCCGGAATGTGCACCACGAATGGGTGCAACTCCTGTATCAGTGCCTCTTCCGAAGAAGTGTAAAAAAGCCAACCTCCCGAAGCCGCCAATAGCAGGACCACCGAGGCCAACAGCCAGCGCGCTTCCGCCGNGCCGCGGGGATTCACCAAGTCCTGCAATGTACCATACGCCAACCGTACCCGGGTCGCCGCTCCTTCCATATAAAGCCGAGATATTCCCTTCAGGCCCAGACCGAACAGCACCACTACCAACAGGCTAAATGGGTGCATGAACTTAACGGGATTTCGAATGCTATTAAAAAATGGCAGCCCGTGGATCAACTCGTAAAACGGCCCATGACGCCCCCAAGCNAGACCTAGCGACACCAGTGCCAGTGCCGAGCAAAACCAAATTAACCGGCGTTCCTCCGGACGAAATGGCGCTGTCTCTCCNCTNCTGAACGAATGGCAANNCCCCCACAAGCCCACCACCAACACCAGCACCCCAGCGTACACACCGTACCCCGCATGATNCCACCCNGTGAATTGGCTGACACTCCTCTGGGTTGCAATTCCCGCCTCAATGCCCACGTTTTCCAGAGAACGTTTTTGTTCAATAGCGTTCTTCTCTGCCAACACCAACTGCTCCTTCAACGTGCGCTCCACCGCCGGATGCTGGCCCACGCGCCCCCGGTACACTCCGAGCGGCCGGCCTTCATCAGATTCTTTTTGATCTGCGTCCGGTTCCATGTCCGTATCCATGCGGTATCCATGCAAACCGGAAATGGCAACGCCCACCGACTCTTCCACGGGCAGGCTCCACTGAGTGTCCTGATCCCACTTCACGTCCGGCTCCAACTCGCGCACCACCACGCCTTCCATCTCCGTTTCCTTAAGGCTGGAAATCCCATGCCAAGCCATCACTCCCGCGAATCCTGCCATCAAGGTCACCACACCCACACCTCGCGCCAAAGCCGGTCCATTCAGACCTCGCGTGTTCAAAACCCAGAACATCCCGAACGCCGCCGCGTACAGTGAGAAAATCGCCCCCACATCGTATCCCTCCATCACACCCTGTCCTATCGCCAGACCCGCCAGCACAGGCANNCCCCATGTCCACCCCGGCCGCATNGTCACAATCGCCGCCATCGCCAGGAAAGTCATCCCCGCCGACAACCCCACAGTCGGCAGNCCCCAGCACGCGTAAGAAAANAANTCTCCGTTCAATGCTGCCGCCAATCCTCCCAGCATGCAAACCGCTCCTCGACAGCCTAACTGACGGAAAAACAGCCATGCGCACATCCCCAAAACCCACAACGATGCCGGCGCATAAAAGTTGCTGAACCAAACTGAACCATTCTCACCCAGCCACCGGCAAAATATACCGAACGCCGTCGTGAATGTTGGCGTCGCCGCCGGCGCCGTNTTCCCCACCCACTGGGTATCCACCCAACTTCCCCAACCATCCGTGCCCTTCGTCAATGTATGGTGAACAATCCCCCAAGGCGCATCATTTGCGAAAAGCAGCTTGTCCGGGTCGAAGCTGTCTCGAAACAAGAACCCAACCACCACAGCCAACACCAGCGCCATCAACAGCGCACAACGCAAGCCCGGTGGCTTCGCCTCCCCACTGTCCTCAGCGGGAACCGAATCCGTTACCACGACCTCCGGCTCCACCTCTGGGGCGGACTCATCGGCAGTTTTGGCCTCTTTTTTCTTTCGACTAGCGCGACCCACGACCGGCGAGTTTCTCCGTAATTACTCCCCAAGGTCAACGCCATTCATTCCATTGACACTCCAAAGTGTGGCCACACCTAGCGCAAACGGTCCGCCAACCAAATCGCTGTGCCTTCCTCCCCGCTCACGCGAAGATTCAAGTGGTTCACCTTGCTCACACGTTTCACGGGGGCGCGCTGTAGTTTTGCCAACACCGTCAAGTCTGTTGTGGCCGCGAAACCCGGCACGATTACGTCGTGCGGCACGAGCACTTGGAAGTGGCCCAATACTTCCGCAAAATTGCGGAGACCGCCGCGTGTGAAGACTGCGGCCACATCTTTTTCGTACAGACCACCCAACAGTGCCAGCAGGTCGCCCAGCGGTTCCGATTGCCGAGGCTGGCCGGACACACGGCGGGGTACATTGAAATCCGTGCCCGGCGGATTGATTGGCGCGAAGGAGTCGCCCCACAACGCGATACGTTTGGCATCGAAATCCGGCCGTGCCCGTAACCAAGCAAGCACTGTCCGAAGATCCCGCAGGCGCGCGCCGACCATTGTGTCGCCTATCATCAGTGCCGTGGCAGAACGGCTGGTGTCTGCGCTGTAGCGACCGCGGTTGTCGTCTGCGCGCGTCTCGCCCGTGCCGCGCAAGTCTGGCAGGCACACGGCCATGCCTTGCTCCAGCAGCACCGCGATATCCCTCGCTCGGCGTTTCAAAAATCCTGCTTTGCCGCCTTGGGCCACGGCCACCACCACCGCGCGCGCGTGGGGACTGTCGCCTTTCGTTAAGACAAGCAGCGGTACCTCAATGCCCGGTTCGGTCTCAAGCACCACCCGGAGAGATTCCAGCTTGTCCCCATGCAATGTTGCGGCAGCTTTCTTGATTGTCGGTTTTCCTGCCTTTGTTCGACCGAGTAACGAGTCCAGTTTAGCGCGCAGCAATGCACGATGTCGGTCGTCCGAGGGCTGAGGTGGTTGCGTTTTTGCCATTCGCGTTTTCACGAATGCTGGAAGCAACTCAGTGAGTTGCCGCGGATGCAGTTCCTTTCGCGCGGCGGGCGTCCAGGCGCGCAGTTGTTTCTCATCCATCCGCGCGCTGTATTCCTGAGCCTCGATGCCGAACCATTCCTTGAACGCCGCATGAATGCGCACGCGGTGCGGCTTGCCGATGTGCGTGCAGTGCGAGGCCTGCGGCGGGCGACCGCGCAGTTCGCCAAAGCCGTGGGTAAAAGCAAGACTGGCGAGGGCGTTGTAAAAACCATAGATGCCTCGAAGGCGTTTCCATACGGGGTCGCGTTCCCGGTGCCAGTTGAACTCGTGCGCGAAAATCAGTTGCCGCGGCGCGATGCCGCCCACGATGACCCATGGCAGGAATCCGCCCGCCGCCGAGCCGCGCAGGTTGCGGGTGGATTCCCAGCTGCCGCTACCGGCGTAATTGAACGTTGTCTCCGCGTCTTCCGGCAATGGGAAGCGCGTCTCCGGCTGTGGTCCGCCGAAGTTGAATGGCACCACGCAGGTGATGCGTCGATCCATCGCCGCTGCCACCGCGCAGGGATCGCCGCCGCCCGCCACGGCGCCCAGCAGAATGATTTTTTTCTGGTCGATGTTTACGGCAGTTTGCAGCAGGTCAACGCCACGCGAGATATCCCACGCCATCCAGCCCACGAGACTTTCACCTGCCAAGTGCAACTGAAGACCCGTGTCGTACCGGTGATAATAATCCTGTCGGCTCACACGGAATTCCTTGGCGTAGTCCGCCGCCGTGGCGAAGGGATGCTGACGGCGTTCGCCGTGCCCCAGCTGATCCATCACCAACACCGCGCAGCCCGCACGCGCCCACATGGCTCCCATATCCTGCAGTTCGCCATGCTCCTTTGGCCGATGGTGGCTGTGCACAATCAGAATGCCCGGGATTTTTCCTTTGGTCGGTGCTGGCGGAAGATACAAGTTGGCCGTCACCCACCAGTCAGCCCGACTCTCGTAAAGCACGTTGTGAACGACATACCCCTCCCTCTGAAAAGTCCGCGTGATGCGAAATTTCACCCGTGCCGGCACCTTGGTGAACTGTCCCAGCGACTCGCGTAGCTGCTCCAGCCGCGGCTTCGCGAACGCCTCCCACTGCTCGCGATCTTTAATGCGGTGCCAGTCCACGCGGCTGCGATCGTTCGCAGCCTGCAATTGCTCGCGCAAATTCGTCCGCACCATTTGCCGCAGTCGATCCCTTTCGCCCTCCGGGAACACCGCAGCCGGCATTGCGCGCACGGCCTCCTCAAGCGCCTCATCAACTACTTTTTTTTTAACCGGGAAAATGTGGTGCCCAACCGCATTCAGCCGGATGCGGAACAGCCCCCATGGCCGCCGGCCATCCGCCTGCTTCGCCGCCTGCGCCGTGATGTATAACGTGCCCTTCTCCGCCCCGCCGCCAAATACGCAATTCGTCGGCGGTCCGGGCGTGGCGATGAAAGCCAAGTGTTTGCCCGCCGGTGAGAACACATAAACCCCCGCCCGCTCGCCGCGTCCTGCCGTCGCGTAAATATTACCGCGCGTGTCCAGCGTCATGCCATCAATCCCACGCCGATCCGGCCCGAAGTCGAACAACACCTTCTTCCCTCCCAGCGTCCCATCTTTGTTCACCGTGAATCGGTTTAAGTGCCGGTTTCCCTTCGGCGCATTGTTGTTGTCCGCCACATAGACAAACTTCCCGTCCAGAGACACCAGGATTCCGTTCGGCTTCTGCACCTCCCTTGTCGCCAGTGTTACTACCCCGTCGCGACCCACCAGATACACTCCCTCAAAATCAATCTCCCGCGGCTCATCCCCAGCGTACCGCGGGTCTGTGAAATAAATCCGCCCCTTCGCATCAATCGCCAAGTCGTTCGGTGAATTGAATCGCTTGCCCATCCAGCGGTCTGCNACGGTTCGCGTCTTCCCCGCCGGAGTCGTCAATGAAATCCGCCGACTGCCCCCATTGGCTCCCTCGCACGCGATCAAGTTCCCTCGCCGATCCATCATCAACCCATTCGACTTCCCACTCTTCGCGCGGAACACCGTCGTCTTTCCCGTCTTCGGATCAAACCGCATGGTTCGTTCCCCGATGTCCGAGAAAAAAATCACGCCCCCTGCCCCCAAAGTCGGCCCCTCCGTGAACGCCCCCTTCGCCCAGACCAACTCCAGCTTCGCCCCCNTTGGCACAAACTCACCCTGCACCTCCGCCTTGAACTCAGCCGAAAAAGCAACCCAGTGAATCAAAAAGAAAAAAACAGAACCCAACCGAAAAAAATTAAACGCAGGCATGCCCCATCACCGCAAAACCCACCTCCCGCGTCAATGCCACATTAACTAATTCTTCTTCGGCTGNCGGGAGTCGGTCCAAGCCTTGGCCAGTTTTTGGGCTTGGGCAACTTGGGTGGGGGTCATTTTCTTGGNGAGTTCGGCTTGNGCTTGCTGGGCGGATGGNTCGCCGGCNTTGGCGGCGAGNGTGAGCCACTTGGTGGCCTGAATGTAATCTGGAGGGCCGACCTGACCGAGGGCCAGCATCATGCCCAAGGCGACTTGGCCCTCCGTGTGGCCCTGCTCGGCGGCTTGGGAGAAGAGCTTCATCGCCTCGGCATTGTTGGCGGGAACACCTTGGCCCTCGTTGTACATGACGCCAAGGTTGACCTGCGCCTGCGGGTGGCCATGGTCGGCGGCCTGGCGGTACCACTGTGCGGCTTGAGCGATGTTGCGCGGGAGATTTTTGCCCTCGTAATACATCCAGCCAATACTGAACTGAAGTTGGGCAAAGGCGTTGCCTGGNTGGGTAGCTGTGAAGGCGGAGGCGATGTCTTCCAAGGCGGCGGTTTTTTTGGCGGGATCAGGAATCTGGGTGGCAATAGTGAGGGCTTGCACGAAGGTCTCCTCGGCAGCTTTGGGATCGCCGGGCTGTGACATGGCGAGAGCAATGGTTTTTAAGGCGGAGGCTTTTTCGCCACTGTCGGNAATCTGGCCAGCNAGTTGGAGGGACTGTTTTAAAACGGCGCGCGACTGGTCATGGATCTGGCGGGCCAGAGCGAGAGTTTTTGCAAGAACCTCCCGGGCTTGAGCATCGTCACCGATGTCCTTCAACGCGGAGGTGACCCCGGCAAGGACGGTGATTTTTTGCTCGATGCCGGGGATGGCATCCACGGACTCAAGGACGGCCTTTAGAGTAGTCTTAGCATCCTCGGCTTGGCCGGACTTTATGAGTGCGCCGACAAGATGGGTGAGAGCGGGTGCGCGTTGGGGCTCGGTTTCGAGAGTCTCAATAATGGCCTTGGCATAGCCGAGGATAATTGCGGAGCGCTCGACCTCTCCGGCTTGGGCAAGTGAGCCGGCGAGGTTGCACAAGACACGAATCTTGCCGACGGGATCCTCGATTTGCTCGATGAGAGCGAGGGCGGGATCCTTGGGCGGCTCGGGTTCTTCAACGGGCTCGGTGGGTTGCTCCAACTCAATCGGCTCTTCTGATTCCCCGGGTTCCTCAGCAGGCTCCGTGGGTGGATCCTCGGAAGCCTCAGTCTTGGCCACCTCGACTGGGGGCTCAATGGGCGCCGCCGATTCTGGCTCGGTTTTGATGGGCGGTTCTGTGCTGTTGGGCTCGGGCAGACCGAGTCCGTCGGTGAGCATTGGTGGCGGGGCGGTGTCGGCGGCACCACCGGAAGTTTTTTTGTCTTTGTCGTTGTCGGTCGACAGGTCGGCCTTGTCGTTTTGTTCACCGCTGACGACTGGCGGCGGTTCGCTGGTCGCCGANTCGGCGGGCTTAAGAAGAAAGAGTGCTGCAATGCCGGCAATGAGAATGACGGCGACGATGGTCTCGGTGCGTTTTTCTTTCATGGCAATGTTTGTTTAAACCTCAGGGCTTTGGCGGGTTGACGAGGTCCTTGAGGTGATCTCGTTCCTCGATGGCTTGGCGAAATGCGGTGATGTCTTGTTCCATTGCGTACTGCAAGGCCTGATAGTACTGCTCGGAGTAAAAAAAGGCGCGGGCCACGTCNCCATCGATTAGCTCNATGTCCTTGGGCTTAACGGTGGGCATCAGCAGGAGACGGCCACGGGTGAAGTTTGCGAGGCGCAAGACTTGACTCCGGGTATTCATCTCGACGGTTTTCTTCATGAGCACGGCATACTTTAAACGCTCAAGATCGCTAACGTTGCGCAACAGNACCGTGAAGCTGGGCTTACCGTCAGGCATGGGCTTGTTCAGTTCCCATAGTTGGCGACTCCAGGCGTCCTCATCGGCACAAGGCACCAGTTTCACGGCAGGCACGGGTTCCTTTAAAATGTTGCCCGCGGCATCGCTGGAACGCTGAAGAACAAAGGTCAATGCAAGCGCGGTGTCTCCACCTTTCGCAGTGAGGATATGCGGCGCGTGGCGCTCGAGGTATTGTTGTAGGAATTGTACACGGAAGCCTGCTTGAATGCTGGGGTCGGGTTGGAAAAAGATGACCTTTGCGACACCCAAACTCTCGCCTACCTCGCGGCGCTTGAGCACTTCGTAAATTTGCCGGTGGCAAAGAATGCCCTCGCCGGGAATGGCCTCGCCGGCAAAACGATTGTAGGGATATCGATCGGCCAAATCGATGTTACCAGCAATCAAGCGTGTGGCCAGTGCCTTCATGCTACGCAACTGGCGGTTCTGGATAAGGTAATTCAGATCGAAGGTGTCCTCAGCGCGAATGCGGTAGGCGTCGCGAAACAGATCGTTTCCAAAGTTATCGAAAGCATCTTCATCCTTAGGTGTGTTACGACCGGCAATCTGGTTTTCCGGCAGCACAAAAGGAGTCAATACGATAATGACTTCGCGTTTCACTCCCCTGTCTTGACGACTGCGGAAAAGGCCACCGAGCAATGGAATATCTCCTAGCAGCGGAACCTTATCGATTTTTTGTTCTTTGTCGTTGGCAATCAAACCACCGATGATAAATGGCGTGTTGTTGGCCACCCTCACATAAGTACGCACTTCGCGCTCGGAAATGGTGGGTGAGGTAGCCAACACCTTGCCAGCATCGTCTTTTACGCTAACGTCGCCATCAGGCACCTTGGAGGTCACGGATGCGTTCACCTGCATGCTGACCTCCTGATCATCCGCGCTGATGCGCGGGCGAACGAAGAGTTGGATTCCCGCGTTCTTGATTTCAAAGTCTATGGCGGCAATGTTGCCGTTGTTCAGGAACCGCGTCTTGGCAACTGGAATTTGTTCGCCAACATTGATGTATGCCATGCGGTTGTTAAGTGCCAGCACACTGGGACGCGAGAGAATCTCCGCCTTGCCATCCCGCACGAGCGCTTTGATCTGCGCATTGACACCACCAAAAACGCCCTTGGTCGCGAGGTTCAATGCCTCTTCAGAGCCGGGATATTTCAAGGTACCGATGGTCAGTGTACTAAACTTGTCGTTCAAGTTGCTGCCGGAGTTTCCACCCGAGCGCGACCATTTGACACCCATCTCCTTGAGCGCAGTAGACGAGATCTCGAGGATCATTGCCTCTATGATAATCTGCCGCGCGGGCACATCGATCGTTTCGCGTAACGCGGCAATCACGGCACTGACCTGTTCGGGTTTATGCTCATCATAAAACACCGCCAGTTCGCCAATGGGGTCGGCCTCTGTAAGGGGAAATTTATCGCTGGCCTTGGGGATGGCCTCGTGGCTGGCGGTGCCAGGCAACGGCACAACCAATGGCAACTTGGAGGAATTGACGGCTTCCTCAATCTTGCCGACGTTGAATCCATGCAGCGCCAACATCTGTCCCGCGCGCATGGAGTCGATGTAGCTCAATGGCAACCGGCGCGAGACAACTTTCACTGCGTTCGTGCTCGTGCGAGCAGACAATTCTGCCAGCGCCTTGGCCAACCACGGCTTCAGCGGGCCGCGCGATGGTGTCTGCGCGACGGCGGACGTCAGTGTGCCGGCTATTACAAAAACCCAAAGTATTCTACTTGCCATCACCCTTCTTCCTCTCCTCCGGCGTATCAAAAATGCCCGTAAAAAACGTCTGCATAACGGATCGTTTCGTCGCCGATTTCTCCTTGGGGGGGGAGTCCCGCTTCTTGCGGGCAGCCTTTTTCTGCTCCTTGATTTTCTCCTTCTGCTCTCCCGCGCCCTGCTCAAGTTTCTCCTTCAATTCCCCGTGCTTTTTCAGCAAGGGAGCGAGGTCAGCGTGGTCAATCTCGTAGGCCAGTGCTTCGGTGTTAGCCATCACTGTGCTGGCGCGGCCGCTGCCATTTAATATATTCCCCTCGCCAAAATGCTGACCGGCGCGGTAGGTCTCCACCTTGGCGTCGTCCTGGCCGCGCATGGCTACTGTGCTGGTCAGCAGTCCTTCAAGACACACGAACATCGATCGGCCCTCGGCACCCTGCCGATAAAGCACATCGCCTTCGCCCAGCGCGTGTTTGCGCATCTTGGGAAACACCTGTTTAAACTCCTTGGCGCTCAGGCTGCGGAACAAATCCGTACGCGTGAGCAACTGGTACAAGTCCTCATCCAGCGACGCGTCGAGCGTCCGCCTTTCGCGCCTCGCAATGAACACCTCCTCCTTCGAATGCGCCGGCATGATACCAGAATGCGCCAAATGTTCAAGCACGCTTCGATTCACCACATGCCGCGCCTCGTTCGGGGAAATCTTGGCAGGCAGGATGAAGAATCGCACCTCGTACTCCATCCCCTCGAGCGTAGATTCCTTCATGCGTACCTCAGGCTCGGGATCTTCCAGAACTCCCTCATCGTCGGCGGATGCGCGCACGCCGGCGGTCATTACGCGGATAACGCGCTCGGGCGGCACGTCGAAGTCGATAGTGAAGTCCAGGTCGATTCGGAAGTGCGGTTTGGGCTCCATGTAGTTGGTGACGATGGTCTCGCCGAGTTTGCTATTGGGAATGACGACCATGTTGTTGCGCGTGGTGCGCAGACGGGTGGTACGCCAGTTGACCTCAATGATCTCGGCAATGATATGCGTCTCCACGCGGTTCTGATGCAGCATCACCCAGTCGCCAATTTTGAACGGCCGCTCCACATGGATAGCCAACCCCATGAAGAGGTCGAGAATGACCGTCCGCAGCGCGAGACCGATAATGACGCCGATGACGCCCGAGGCGGCAAGCATGCCGCGAATGTCCTGCTGGAACACCGTCGAAGTGATGGCCAACCCCGCAAGCACGAAGAGGATGATGCCGGTGATGTCCTTGGGCAGACGCGGCACCCGTCGCTCCGAAATACGTCCAATGAAACCATCCCAAAAGAAGACGGCGAGAATACGGTTTAAAAGAAACGCCGCCGAAAGCCACACACCAATCTGCACACCGTAGGTGAAGAGGTTGCGCGTAAGGAAGTTCGCGTTGACGAGGAACTGGTCGACAAGCTCCTGCCGGTTCAAGAGCCCAAGCAGGAACGCCACGAACACTGCCGCGGGTAGCCAGATGCGACCAATTGATTTCATCACAATACACCACGCCCGCACGCGATACCCATCACGCCGGCACAATGATGAAAAATTACCTCCTTAAACTGCGAATCTTCTACCGAAAGCAATCGCCGCGCGCAATCCAAAAACACGCGAAAAACAGAATCTTTTCGGTCAAAACCTCCGAGAAAGAGACGCACCAAGTGCGCGGAGAATTCAGGTCACTCAGCCCTGCAGCAACGCCAGCTACACCAACTCCTCAATTGGCGAGCCAGCGGTAATGACATCCACCACCGGCTTGGGAACGCCGTCGGTGACGCGGAGCTGCCCGATGTCGAACAGCGTGTGCATGATGGTGCTCATGAGGTGCTTGGGATTGTACGGGCGTGTGGCGGGGTTGGCGGCTTGGCGGTCGCTGGCACCAATCACTTGCCCCATCTTCAGGCCGCCGCCGGAGACGAGCAGGCT
>PBPF01000092.1 GCA_002724615.1 Verrucomicrobiales bacterium
CGGCGGCAGTGGCCGGCGTAAACTTTGCGTGGTGGACTGGGACGGTGACGGGGCTCTCGACGTACTGGCCAATAGCCCCAACGCCGAACTCTGGAAAAACGTCGGCTCTCGAGAAGGCATGACCCGCCTCATCAACCAAGGCACCCTCTTCAAACGCAACATCTCCAGCCACACCACAAGCCCCACAGTGGTCGACTGGAACGGCGACAACATCCCCGACCTGCTAGTCGGTGCTGAGGATGGATTCTTGTATTACGGGCGTAATCCGCAGGCTACAAAAAAGCGATAGGTTTCTGAAAGGGTTACTACTCGATCGTAGCTTCAAATTCCGCATGGGCATTCGCGATGGCTGCTAGTTCGGTTTCGCTTAGTTGCCAGTCGCCGGCTTGGGCGGTCTCTGTGATTTGACCGGGGCGGCGGGCGCCGACGATGGCGCTGGTGACTTCGGGGCGACGGAGGGTCCAGGCAATAGCCAGCTGGCCAATGGTATGGTCACTGTCGGCGGCAATGGAGTCAAGGGCGGCGAGGAATTCTAGAAATGGCTCGCGGCGTGGCGGGTGGATGTTGGCGGCGACTGGGTGGTCAGGCTTGTGGCGGCGCCAGTCGGTGTCGGGCAGGGCATCGATCCACTCAGCGTTGGTTTTGTTGGTGAGCAGGCCGCTTTCCATGGGGCTGTAGCCGACGATGCCGCAGTTGTTCTCGCGGCACCATTCGAGCTGGCCTTCGGTTTCTATCTGGCGGTTGAGCAGGCTGTAGCGGGGTTGCAGGCTGGTGACAGGGCCGAGGGCAGCGGCACGGTTGAGGTGATCGACGTGGTAGTTACAGACGGCGGGCCAGCGAATTTTGCCTTGTTGTTTTAAATCGAGCAGGGTGGACCAGGCTTCTTCAACTTTTTCTTCGGGCTCGGGCCAGTGGATTTGGTAGAGGTCGATGCAGTCGACTTGAAGGCGTTTCAAGGATCCCTCAACTTCCTCCAGAATTTTTTCGCGGTTGGCGTCGCGGTATGGGAACCGGACTTCATTGGGTAACACGCCGCATTTGGTGGCGAGAATGACATCGCTGCCGCTCCATTCCTTGACGGCGCGTCCCACTATTTCCTCGGACTTCCCGAAGCCGTAGGCGTGAGCAGTGTCGATCCAGTTGATGCCGGCATCGAGGGCTTCGTGAATGGCGGTGATAGAGTCGGTGTCGTCCTGTGGTCCCCAGCCCATGCCCCAGTCATCGCCACCGATGGCCCAAGCGCCGAGTCCGATGGAGGTGAGTTGGAGGTCGGAGTTGCCGAGGGTGCGCGTCTGCATGGGTCCGGTTTTTAGGGTGCGCGTCAGGAATTTTCAATCCCGGATAGGTCTTTGGTGGTATTCATCGACAAGCGTTATGTGCCCAAGTGTAAAGGGCTGCGGGCACAGGGTAATGATCTCCTGGCTTTAGGAGGTCAGGCGGGGTCTTCGCCGAGCTCGACGTTCCAGTAGGCGGTGTCGATAAAGTGTTTCCAGCTATCGTGGGCCTTGAGGCCGAATGTTACCTGCACAAATGGGCGCCACTTGGGGCGCTTCGGCTGGCGGATGAGGCGCATGCCGGCTTCACGAGGGGTGCGGTGGCCTTTGCGGGTGTTGCAGCGAATACAGCTGCAGACGATGTTCTCCCAAGTGGTGGGGCCACCCTGGTTTTTGGGGATGACATGGTCGAGATTCAGCTCGGAACGATCCAACCGACGGTTGCAGTATTGGCAGGTGTTCTGGTCGCGCTCAAAGATATTATGCCGTGTGAATTTTACTTCTTTGCGCGGTAAGCGGTCGTAAACCTTTAACAGGATCACGCGCGGAACGCGTACCCGGAAGGTCACGGTGCCGATGGAGTCATCGCTGCTCGGCTCGTCACGGGAGAAGTCGGTCCACTCGCCGAAATTGAATGTGCGGAAGTCGTTGCCGCCGCCACTGAAGACGACCTGAGCGTGGCCGGTGAACAGCAGACTCATGGCGCGGCGTACGGTGCAGACGTTCACCGCTTGCCAGAGGCGGTTGAGCACGAGCACGGGCTGGTTCAGCATGCCGTTCATTTGTTGACCTGAAAAAATCGTAGTGTGCACGTGGCATGGGTGTCAATGCGGCAGGGTGTGGCTCGGGTTATTCACATGGAGGGGTTTCCCATTGAATTTTGTACCGGCAAGCGGCAGCATGCGGGCATGAGGAGGTTGGGAGCTGCCTTATGGGTGGCGTTGTCATTACCGGTGTGCGCGGCGGAGCTGGCTTCGGACGCGTATGTGCGTGCGTTTGACCTTTTAAGGCAGGGTGACCAACAGGCGTTGGTGGATCCCCTGCTGGCGTTGGAAAGTTACCTGAAGGCGGAGCAGGGCTTGGCGCGCCTGCAGCAGAATTACCCCAACTGGAACTCGAAGACCGTGGCCGAGCAATTGGGGCGAGTGCAGGCAAAGATTGAACCGTTGAAGCGTAAGTTTGGAATTCCGCAGCCAGATGTCGCGGAGACGGATCGCACGCCTCGACCAGTGTTAAACGCGGTGGAATTCAACCGGCGATTGGAGCAATTGCGAGCGGAACAGAAACGTCGCGATGAGGAGTTTCGCATGAAGGTGGTGGCTCTGGAGAAAAGCGAGGAGGGACTGAAGGAACGACTGAAAGAAGCTATCGGGGCGCGCGGCCGCGAGTTGGACCCGGGCGAACTGGCTAAGGCTGAGGAACGCAACCGCAAGCTGAATGCCGAACTGGCGTACCTTCAGGCGCACTTTGCCCGCGGGAAAGAGTATCTGCAGCAGATGAAAACTGTGCTGGATGCGGAGCGTAAAAACAATGTAGCGCTGCAAAAGCAACTGGCGGAGCAGGCGGAGGGTAAGGCGCTTGAGCAGGTGCGCAAAGAGAACCAGCAATTGCTCCAGCGCATCAAGGACTTGAGTGGCAAGGCACAGACGGCGGGCGACGTGGAAGACCTTCGACGCCAGGTCCAGTTGCTGCAGCGGCAACTGGCGGCACAGACTGCGCGGGCCAATCAGCTGGCCGAGGACAAGCGTAAGCTGGAGCGGCTTTTAAACGAGGCTCCTTGAGCAGGGGACGGGCCGATGCGGATTACCGGCGGACAATGGGCGGGCCGGACGCTGGCGGTGCCGCCGGGCCAAGGGGTGCGGCCTACGCCGGACAAGGTGCGGCAGGCGATTTTCAACAGTCTCGGGGAATGGATTCAGGGATGTACGGTCCTCGAGTTGTTTGCTGGCAGCGGGGCGCTGAGCTTGGAGTGTCTGAGCCGTGGAGCGGAGTCTGCGGTGTGCGTGGAGAAAAGCAGTCGGCACGCGGGTTATCTTCGGCGCAACATCCGGGCATTGGGTGCCAACGTTGAGGTGCGCTTGGGAGATGCGTTCAAGGCTGGCAGGCAAATGACTATTAACTTTGACTTGATCTTGGCCGATCCCCCGTATGGCGCCAAGACTGCGGGCCAGCGTTCACAAAGTGACGCGCAACAGCTGCTGGACGACAACGAGTTGCCGCTGCTATTGAATACGGAAGGACGGTTGTTGTTGGGGCATGCGCGTCGGGATGAGGTGGAGATCCCGTCGCCTTGGCGCGAGTTGAAAACGCTAAAGCACGGCGATAACTGGATTCGCATGCTGGGGTTGGATTGAAGATTAATCCAGCTTGCGCTCGGCAAGATCTTCTTCATCGAACCCGAAGTAGTGGCCCAACTCATGAAGGTAGGTGACTTGGACTTCATTGAGAAAAATCTCCTCGTCGCCTTCCGCAAAGTCCCAGAGATTTTCAAGGAACAGGATGATCTGGTTAGGCACGGGATGGTTGCTGGGCAGGTCGTTTAATGCCTCTCCGCAGAAGAGGCCTAGCGTGTCAGTCGTGATTTCGTCCTCAGCCATCTCGGCCGTGGGCCGGGGTTCATAAGTGACGGGCAGCGACTGGGCGGGGTCGCGAAGTTTGTCTGGCAGCGCGGCAACGGTGGTTCGCACCTCGGCTTGGGCGAGATCAAGCAACTGCGCAAACGCGGGTCGTTCCGGCACGGGGTTTAGCCCTCGCCATTGCGAGCGGGGCGGGTGGCTTGAAATTGTTTCAGTGCGTCGGGGTTGTCTTTAAAGAACGTGGTGAGGTCGGCCAGGGTGCGGAGGGTTTCAGGGCTGAGGTGGTGCTCAATGCCCTCGATGTCGCGGGCTTGGGTCTCGTCGTCGAGGTCGAAAAGAGTGAAGAAACCGGCGAGTACATTATGGCGGTCGCGGATTCGCACGGCTACTGCGCGGCCCTCGTCAGTGAGAGTGATGGCGCGGTATTTCTCGTAGCGCAGATAGCCGCCATCGGCGAGTTTTTGCACCATGCTGGTGACGCTGGGCTGGCCAACGCCGAGAGTTTGGGCAATGTCGGCAACGTGCGCTGTGCCTTTCGTCTCAATGAGCTCGTGGATACGTTCAAGATAATCCTCCGCGCTTTGGCTTGGTTTTCCGGGCACAGCGTGAGGGTAGGTCAGGTGACTGGGAGTGGCAACGTGCATTTTACTTGAGAACGAGGGCGGGTGGGCTTAGTTTAACTTGAAAGGGACGCAAGCGTCCGCACATGGAGGCCACGAAACCAGCGAGTGACATTGTCGAACGGCTGCGCCGTGCCCAGGGATCTGGGGAGCCGCTTGAGGGGGAACTGCAAGATTTGCGCGGGCAGAGCTTCGTGGACGCAGACTTGTCGGAGATGGATTTGACGGGGTGCGATTTCTCAGGGTGCGAGATGAGCCGATGCAACCTCACCAAGGCGCGGTGCCCGAGCGCGAATTTCAACGGAGCTACACTATATCAGGCGACCCTGGACGAGGCGGAGTTCATGGGAACCACCTTTCGCGGGGCAAACCTTTCGGAGTGCAAGGCGCATAAGACCAGCTTCGGGATGACGGACCTGACGGAGTCGAACTTTTTCAATGCCAAAGTGCAGGACTCGACGTTTGTGGATGCTCAGGTTCGACGGGCTGACTTCCGGGCTGCAAAGATGGAACGCTGCCGAATGCTGGAGGCTGACTTATCGCGGTCGGATTTCTCACAGGCGGAAATGGTGGAGGTAGACCTGTGCGAGACGGACTTGGCCGGGGCAAATTTTCGCCGGACCACTCTCCGAGGCGCACAGCTTCGTGACGTGCGAAACTACACGAAGGCGGACTGGATCGGCACGGACATTCGCGACATCGATTTCACCGGTGCTTACCTCGTGCGGCAGCACATCATCGACGAGAACTACCTGCACGAGTTTAAACACCAGAGTAAGGCCTCTGGTTACGTGTACCACGTGTGGAAGTGGACGAGCGACTGCGGTCGCAGTATGATCCGCTGGAGTGCGTTCTTGGCCGTGAATGTTTTGTTGTTCGCGATCATCTACTGGTCGATGGATCAGTGGGCGCTATCCACCGGCGCGGAGAGCCACCTCAAGNGCATCGGCGGAACGGAAGGTCTGCCGGGNGGTTTTCTNCCCTACCTNTATTACAGTGTTGTCACATTNACGACGTTGGGGTACGGCGATGTCTCGCCGGTGACGGTGGCGGGACAGGTTGTNTTGATCATCCACATCGCCTTCGGCTACTTGGGGCTTGGAGCCCTGCTGTCTATTTTAGCTACCAAATTTGCCTCGCGCGGCCACTGATCATGTTTTCTTTTTTCAAGAAAAAGAATCCCCATCGGCGCCTACGCGAAATCTTAGGTGACTACGAGTTACCCAAGTTCCGCAAAACCATCTTCGAGGTGCTGCACCGCCTACGTGACCCCAAGGCTACCTCCGCCGATATTGCCGAGGTGTTGAGCCTCGATCCCGACCTCACGGCGCGCGTGATGCGAACAGTCAATTCCACCGCCTACGCGCCGCGGGTGCGCATTAAGGATCTAAATCATGCCATCACCATGCTTGGCCGCTCGGAATTGGAGCGCATTGTCATGTTGCTGGGCGCCAAGATGGCTATGCCGCGCGACGTGCCGCGGTATTTTGACATGGAGCAATTCTGGCAACGTGCCGGCCGCCGCGCGGTGATCGCCCGCGAGCTTGCCGACCTTACCTCGCCATCGGAGGCGGGCTTGTGTTTCTCTGCCGGATTTTTGGAAGACTTTAGCGTGCCGTTACTCGCCGCGAGTCAGGGGCGTGACTACGCAAAGGTCTATGAAGATTCCTCGATCGGGAAAAAACCGCTGCACGAGTTGGAGAAAGAAAAATTCGGCTGGGACCACGCCGAAATGGGCGCGCTGGTTTGCAGCGAATGGGATTTGCCCGAGGACATTGCTGCCGCCATCAGTGCACAGAACGAGCCCGACAGTGACCTGCGGCCCGACCCCGTGTTCCTCGTTAGCGAAATGCCCGACGAGGACGATGAGCAGTGGCGGGCGCGTTTCAAGAAAGCCGTATTGGCGCGGCACGACATCAGCGAGGAAGCCCTCGACCAGATGCTTGACGAGGCCGATGACAAGGCTNGAGAACTCATNCGCCTCATCTCCTGATCGGCNNCGACAAAAGCCCCNTTTTTANGTCGCAAACNGTCCGGGAAACAAATTTNGTCATTTCTCAAAAAAAGGCTTGAGAAATAATTCCCGCTCCCTATTTTTCGTCCACCGTTTGCTGGCTGGGATACTTCCCAAGGGTGTCNCACTGTCGCGAATGGNNNCAAGNCCCNATGCTTTTNAAGCGTTTTNTNGCCATCCTGTTGCTGNTNCCCGCNCTGGCNTTGCCGGTGATGGCNNANGANTCNNNGNCCNAGNGCGANNNCAANNGGACNGNGGANNNNAACNNNACCGCNAAGNNNGNGCANGANCACGGCGATGNCCACGCGCACCACGGCCTACCCAAGAAGGCGCCGCTNCTCTTTTACGGCTTTGGGGGGGATTCTGAGACGGGNAAGGTCGGTTGGCTGGCCGTCAACAATTCCATGGTTGTGATGATGGTGGTGGCCGTGGGATTGATTCTCGTGGCTCAGACGGCCATGCGCCGGCCACAACTCGTGCCTTCGGGACTTCAGAATTTTGTCGAGTGGCTGGTCGAAAGCCTGCATGAGTTTTTCGCGAGCATNGTGGGCGATCAGTTGATTAAAAAGACCTTTTGGTTCTTCGCCACGATTTTCATTATGATCCTGTTCTCCAACTGGATCGGCCTCGTCCCCGGCTTGGGATCTGTGGGTTGGGCGGAACCTGGACACCATAACGAGCACATCACCACCCCGTTGCTGCGCGGCGTGAACGCCGACCTGAACATGACCCTCGCCATGGCGTCGATTTTTATGGTGCTGTGGATCGTTTGGTGNGTTCAATCCATCGGTGTGGGNGGTGTGGCCGGGCACATTTTCAACGTCAAGGGGCACGGTGCTGGATTCCTAGGGTTTTTCTTGGTGGTAGTGTTTATCTTTGTGGGGCTCATTGAGGTTGTGTCNATTGCAGTGCGGCCGGTGGCGCTGACGTTCCGCCTGTACGGCAANGTTTTTGCNGGGGAAAACATGCTGGANTCGTTGCTGATGATGGGCGGCATTGCCTATGGTTGGCTTGCGGCACTGCCGTTTTATTTTTTGGAACTGCTGGTGGGCTTGGTGCAGGCATTGGTGTTCGCACTGCTCACCTCCGTGTTCACCGCACTAATGTGTGAACACCACGACGAAGAACACTCACACTGACGAACAATTTGGCGGCCGGACCATGCATGTCAGTGGGGGTCGCTGGAACAAACTGAAAACAAAGGAAAGAAAATGACTGGAAGCATACATGTAGGCCTGGCCGCGCTCGGTTCTGCCGTTGGCGTAGGACTGGTAGGCGCGAAGGCCGCGGAGGCCACCGGGCGTAACCCCGGCGCCGCAGGCCCCATCCGTACACAGGCGATCATCTTCGCCGCGTTGGCCGAGGGAATTGTGTTCATCGCACTATTTCTCGCATAGCCAAGTGAAACTGCCGGGCGGAAAACGCCCGGCCAACATTTTTTAAGCCATGCAACAGTTCATCTTATTGGCGGCCGAAAAGACNGGTGCCGGCTTGGGCGACAAGGCCAACCAGATTGGCGAGACGTTTGGCGTCAATTGGCCGCTCTTTGTCTCCTCGTGCATTGCGTTTCTGATTGTAGCGCTGCTTCTCAAGAAACTTGCCTACCAGCCCGTCTTGCAGATGCTCGAAGAGCGTCGTAAACGCATTGAAGAAGGACAAGCCAACGCAGAGAAGATCAAGGCCGAGTTGGCCGAAACCATGGCTGAGCGCGACAAGGTGTTGTCCGAGGCCAACCAGAAGGCCGAGAAGCTGATCGTAGACGCTCGCGATGCCGCCAAGCAGGTGGGCGAGGCCGAGAGTGAGAAGGCTCGCAAAGCGGCCGAGGAGATCATCCGCAAAGCGCAGGAGGCTACTGAAGCCGATCGGGACAAGATGATGGCTGAACTGAAGGCCGAGATCGGCCGAATGGTGGTGGAGACCACAGCCAAGGTCACTGGCAAGGTGTTGACCTCCGACGATCATCAGAAATTGATAGACGAAACCAACAAGGAGCTGGCGGCGTGAAGGTTTCCCGGCAGGCTCAACGAGAGGCCAAGCAACTCTTTCGTAGCTGTCAGGTCAAGGGTCGCATGGATGCCGACAGGGTACGGCAGGCCGTGCGGTTGCTCGTCGAAAAGAAGCCGCGCGGCTATGTGGGCATCTTGCACCACATCCAGCGGCTGGTGAAACTGGACGAAGACAGCCGCACCGCGCGCGTAGAGAGTGCCGTGGCGCTGGACGGCGCGCAGCAGCAGAGTGTGCGTGAAAGTCTCGAGAGGATGAAAAGTGGTGAGGTTCGGGTAGAATTTGCGAAGAACGCGGATCTCATCGGCGGTATGCGCGTTAAGATTGGTGATGATGTGTTTGATGGCAGCGTTCGCACGAGGCTGGCTGGCCTGCGCGATAGTTTTTAACGGATTAAAAAGACGATAAGATCATGAGTGAACTACTGGCAGAAATTGAGGCGCAAATCTCGGGCGTGAAGACCGAGGTGGCACGCGAAAACGTGGGCGTGGTGCGCGAAATCGGTGATGGTGTGGCCAAGATCGAGGGTCTCACCGGCGCGATGATGAACGAGATGCTCGACTTCGGCGGCGGCGTGATGGGCTTGGCGCTGAACCTGGAGGAGACAGAGGTCGGCGCGGTGATCCTTGGCGATCACATCGGCATCGCCGAAGGCCAGGAGGTGAAGACCACCGGCAAGCTACTTTCTGTGCCCGTTGGCAAGGCGTTACTGGGGCGTGTGGTGGACGCGTTGGGTCGGCCGGTAGACGGCAAGGGCGACATCGCGAGCGACACGAGTTATCCCATCGAGAAGATTGCGCCGGGCATCATCAAGCGCAAGTCGGTCAGTCAGCCGGTGCAGACGGGCATTATGGCGGTAGACGCGATGATCCCAATCGGGCGTGGCCAGCGCGAGTTGGNGATCGGTGACCGGCAGACTGGAAAGACGGCCGTTTGTATCGATGCCATCATCAACAACGCCCGCATCAACCGCGAGGGTGAAGAAAGTGGCGACCCGGATTTTCGCCCATTGTATTCCATTTACGTGGCTGTCGGACAGAAGCGCGCGAATGTGGCCAAGGTCATTCAGGACCTCGAAGCCAACGACGCGCTGCAGTACACCATAGTGGTGACCGCCACAGCTAGTGACTCGGCNACCAACCAATTCCTCGCACCGTTTGCTGGGGCCTCGATGGGCGAGTGGTTCATGGACAATAACATGGANGCACTGATTGTNTACGACGATCTCTCCAAGCACGCGGTGGCCTACCGGCAGGTGTCGCTGGTGCTAAAGCGCCCGTCTGGCCGCGAGGCGTTCCCGGGNGATGTGTTTTACCTGCACAGCCGGCTGCTGGAACGTTCCGCGCGACTNTCTGACGATGCCGGTGGCGGTTCGCTTACGGCANTGCCAATNATCGAAACGCAGGCGGGCGANGTGTCGGCATACATTCCAACCAACGTCATCTCCATTACCGACGGCCAGTTGTTCCTGGAGACGGATTTGTTTTANCAAGGTGTGCGCCCGGCGATCTCGGTGGGGCTTTCNGTTAGCCGCGTGGGCTCAGCGGCGCAGGTTAAGGCNATGAAGCAGGTGGCAGGCACNGTGAAGCTGGAGCTGGCACAGTTCCGCGAGTTGGCTGCGTTTGCGCAGTTNGGCAGCGACTTGGACGAGGCCACACGCGCCAAGCTTGAGAGAGGCAAACGCATCGTGGAAATCTTTAAACAGTCGCAGTTCAAGCCTGTGGCTGTGCCCATCCAGGTGGCACTCCTCTGGGGCGTGCAGAATGGCTATTTTGACGACGTGGACGTGGAGAAGGTCAAGGACGCGCAGGCGTCCGTAACTGCCTTTCTGCAGGACCGCAAGGCCGATCTGATCAAGCAGATCGCATCTGTTGGCGAGGTGAACGACGAGGTTAAGGAAAATTTGAAGTCGGCCTTAGACGAGTACAAGTCGGCGAACCAGTGATTTAATGCCCAGCACTCGAGACATTCGGCGGCGGATTAAGTCCGTCAAGAAGACCGCGCAGATTACCAGTGCCATGGAGAAGGTGGCGCAGGCAAAGATGGCGCGCGCGCAGAATGCAGCGCTGGCCGGAAGGCCGTATGCGGAGCTGATGAACCGCGTCCTCGCCGAGGTGGTGACGCACGCGGGCGATTTTAAACACCCGTTAATGGAGTCGCGAGGGGGTGAAAGCCGGGCCTTGATTTTGGTGACGACGGACAAGGGGATGTGCGGTCCGATCAACAGTAACCTGTTGAGAAAGGTGTCTAGTGAATTTGTGACGGATGACACACGCATCGTGGCCGCCGGCAGGAAGGGTGCGCAACACGCCTCACGGGTGGGTTGGAACTTGGCGGCGGAATTTTCGTACAGCGACACGCCGGAGTTCACCGAGGCACGGGTAGTCGCGAAGATGGCGGTGGATCTGTTCGAGGCCGGCGAGGTCGATCATGTGGACATTGCGTTCACCAATTTTGTCAACACTCTGACGCAGAAACCGGAGGTGCAAAGGCTGTTGCCCATCTCGGAGATCAAGGGCGTTCAGGCCGGCGTGGAGGGTGAGGAGACAGTGGAGGATCTTCCGGGAGGTACTTCGGAGTTTCTGTTTGAACCGTCGGCGACGGGCGTGTTAGGGGCGATGTTGCCGCATTACGTCAATTTCCAAGTACACCAGATTCTACTGGAGGCGAAAGCGAGCGAATTTAGCTCCAAGATGGTTGCCATGAAGAACGCGACCGACAATGCCAACGACCTGATCAAGGATTTGACTTTGGAGTATAACAAGATGCGTCAAGCGGCGATCACCAGCGAATTGCTGGAGATCACTACCGCGCAACTGGCGCTGGGCGACTGACCTGACTTTAAACGAGATACAGCACATGAACACAGGCAAGATTGTACAGGTGATTGGGCCAGTGGTGGACGCGGAGTTCACCGAGGAACTGCCCGCGATTTACAACGCGTTGACGGTGGAGTTCGACGTGCCCGGCGAGGGTGCAACGAAGCTGACGCTGGAAGTGCAGCAGCACTTGGGCGACCAGTGGGTGCGCGCGGTGGCAATGAGCTCAACCGAGGGTCTCAAGCGCGGCATGGACATCACCGACCAAGGCAGGCCGATCAGCATGCCGGTGGGTGAGAGCGTGATGGGCCGCGTGTTCAACGTTACCGGCGAGGCTGTGGATGAGCAGGGCCCCGTGGAGCCAGACAAGGACGCCGATGGTAAACCGATTTACAACCCCATTCACCGACCGGCGCCAGCGCTTACCGAGCAGTCGACCACGCCGGAAGTGCTGACCACTGGTATCAAGGTAATCGACCTGATCTGCCCGTTCCTCAAAGGTGGCAAAGTCGGCGCGTTTGGCGGCGCGGGCGTAGGTAAGACAGTGGTTATCATGGAACTGATCAACAACATCGCGAAGTTGCATGGCGGCATCTCGATGTTTGCCGGCGTGGGCGAACGTACGCGTGAGGGCAATGACCTTTACAATGAAATGATCGAGGCGGGTGTCATCAAGACCGAGAAGGATGACAATGGCCACACGAAATACAATGAACGCGGACTGCCGGTGTTGGCAGAGGGCTCGCGGATTGGGTTGGTGTACGGCCAGATGAACGAGCCGCCTGGCGCACGCTTACGCGTGGCGCTCTCTGCGCTGGCGGTTACGGAGTATTTCCGCGATGAGAAGAATCAGGATGTGCTGCTGTTCGTAGACAATGTGTTCCGCTTTTCGCAGGCGGGCTCCGAGGTGAGCGCGCTGCTGGGTCGCACACCCTCGGCGGTTGGCTACCAGCCAACGTTGGCTGCGGAAATGGGCGACTTGCAGGAACGCATCACTTCGACAAAAAAGGGCTCGATCACCTCGTTTCAGGCCGTGTATGTACCGGCGGATGACTTAACCGATCCCGCGCCAGCAACCACCTTCGCGCACCTTGATGCCACCATCGTGCTTGAGCGATCCATCGCCGAGTTGGGAATTTACCCGGCGGTGGATCCGCTAGCGTCCACCTCGTTGGCACTTACGCCAGACATCGTGGGCGAGGAACACTACCGCGTAGCCCGCGGAGTGCAGGCGGTGCTGCAGCGCTATAAAGAGTTGCAGGATATTATTGCAATCTTGGGCATGGATGAACTTTCACCTGATGACAGGCAGACAGTTTTCCGTGCACGCAAGATTCAGCGATTCCTCTCGCAGCCGTTCTCTGTGGCCGAGGTATTCACGGGTACGGCGGGTAAGCAGGTGGAAGTGGTTGACACTGTGAAGGGCTTTGCAGAAATTCTCGATGGCAAACACGACGAAGTGCCCGAGGGTAACTTCTACATGAAGGGCGGCATCGAGGAGATCCAGGACTGACGCAACAAATGGCCGAGACTTTTAAACTCGAGATCGTCACGCCGGAGGCCAGAATTTACTCCGAGGAGGTCAACGTGGTCACTCTGCCCGGCAGTGAGGGCGAATTGGGTATTTACCCTAACCACGTGCCGTTGATGACGCAGGTTCATGCAGGCGAAATTGTGGTCAATCGCAGTGGCAACGAAGAGGTGCTGGCGGTGGGCGAGGGCTTCATCGAGGTAACCGGCAACCACGTAGCCATTCTTACCGATAACGCTGCCAACAGTGCTGACATCGATGAGGCCGCTGCTGAGGAGGCCAAGGCCAAAGCCGAGAAGCGCCTGAGTGAGGGCGGCGATGTTTCGGAGGACGAGGCTCGCGCTTTGAGTCAGGCCATTCTCTACTCTGAGGCGCAGATCAAGGTTAAGCGTCGCGGTCGCTGATTAACGCGGCAGATCCAGTACTTGGGCGAGCAGTGCGTAGGTGTCCTTCGGGAATAGAAAGATCACAAACTCTGTGTCCGGTAGCGCTTGCCCCATCGTGAACCGGTAACCTTCGTCGTTGGGTTTACCGAATATCAGAATTCTGGGTTTTTCATCCTCGCGCAGATGCAGTGTGACCTTGCGGTCGGCCTGTTCAAACCCATAGGTAGCCTCATCCGCCTTGTCGCTGCCACGCTCCACCCAGTCCACAGCGTGCAATTCACCTAGTGCCCGTAGTGCGGTATCCATGCTGTCGCTGGCATTGGCATCGAGTGGGCCGTCGGGACCGTTCCAGACTTGCTGCGCGTTGCGGGCATATTCGGTGGTCGTGTCGCCAGATTGCAATGTCACCTTCAGGATGTTTTCCAGTGGAGTGTTAAAGCCCTGCCGGTCTCGCAGGCGGAAAAAACGAGTTCGCAATCTTTCTCGCCAAGTGTTGGCGGTGGCGTAAACCATCTTAGGTTCGTCATGCCGGCGGATGAATGTCCCCGACTGCTCATTGTCCTTGCCAATGGACAAACGGGAAATTACGGCATTGGTCACTGCCCCTGGTGCCTTGCGTTGCAGCAAGGTGAACGTTGCAATGGGTTGATCCAGCTGATATTGAGCCAGTTCCTCCGTGTTGTCGTGCACCAGTGAACTTGCCTCCAAGGATCTTAGACTGGCCAGAAGTTCGGTCACAATTTTGGAGTCCGCTCGAGTGGCAATGGGTGACTCAATCCGCCATTCGGTGGAGTTGCTGGAGCGCGCGAGGATGGTCGTGTTTTCGACGCCTTCGCGAATTTCCAGTCTTGCAACCTGTGAGTCTTCAAACGCGTTCACCAACCGGCGGTCCCCGAACAGTTGCCAAGGGGGTTGCCTGAGTTTTTCGGCAGTATTGGAGCCGGTGATCGCCATTACGTTGTCGAAAACCAGATCGCGGGCATAAATCAGATTATTCGTATACACGCTGCCGAATTGCACTTTTGCCAGCCGGTTGGTGAACGCGTTTGAAGACTCACAGGTTGCAAGA
>PBPF01000093.1 GCA_002724615.1 Verrucomicrobiales bacterium
CCACGGGCTTTTGGCGAGGCCTTTGGAGGCGGTCTTGATGGCATAGAGCTTTTTGTCATTTGACCCGACGTAAACCGTGCCATCAGAGCCGATGGCGGGGAAGGAGGTCACTTCATCTCCCGTTTCAAATTCCCATAGCTTGACCCCACTCTTGCCATGGATGGCATAGAGCTTGTTGTCACTTGACCCGACGTAAACCGTGCCATCAGAACCGATGGCGGGGGAGGATTCCACCCAATGTCTCTTTTCAAACTCCCATAGCTTGTCCCCAGTCTTGCCATTGATGGCATAGAGCTTTCCGTCATGTGACCCGACGTAAACCGTGCCATCAGAACCGATGGCGGGGGAGGATATCACATCACTTCCCGTTTCAAATTCCCAAAGGACGTTGTCGGGTTTCTTGGCCGGCTTGTCAGGCTCGGGATCAACCGGACTTGTAGCATTGTTGGTGGGTTTTGGTTGGGGTTGCTGGGCAACTTGTTG
This sequence comes from Verrucomicrobiales bacterium, assembly GCA_002724615.1. GTDB lineage: Bacteria > Verrucomicrobiota > Verrucomicrobiia > Limisphaerales > UBA1100 > UBA6614. Next base: position 484 of record PBPF01000093.1, read on the forward strand.
ATTCCCTGTGCCTGAATCTTTTTCCCGAATGACAAAAAACCACACTGCCGCCGCAATAGCCAACACGGCTACACCCGCTGCAACGCCAATCAGCAGTTTCTTTTTGTCGCCGACCTTTACAGGCGCACTTTCAATGGTTGGCCCGGATTGAACGGGTTCCGGGGTTATCGACACAGGCTGAGGTGGCGCAGGGTCAACCGGGGCGGCAATCGAGTCCATTAATTGAGACAACGGAATCCAACCTTCAAGTCCCTCGTGCCATGCCAGGTCACCCGGCAACAGAACCCCCTGCGCCAGGTAATCCTGCACCTGTTCGGGAGTATAAGGTCCACTGGAGTCTTCCCCGCGCGTGATAAAAATCTGCACGACTTCAATCTGCCATACAGGTCTACAATGTAAAACGCATTGTTTTGGAACCTATTTTCATATATGGAATTCTGAAGAGGAAATGGCCAAGCCGAACACGGACACCCCGGCGTTGCGAGAGCGCGTGCGGAAGATTATCCACGAGGCAGACACGCCGGCAGGCAAGGCGTTCGATGTGACGCTGATCATCGCCATCCTCGCGAGCGTTGGGGTGGTCATGCTCATTACCGTGCCGGGCCTTGCGCCCTGGAAGGACACGCTAAACGGAATTGAGTGGGGATTTACCATCCTGTTCACGATTGAGTACGCGCTGCGGTTGTGGTCGGTGGAGTCGCCGAAGAAGTATGCGCGAAGTTTTTTTGGTGTCATTGACCTCGTGGCGATCCTGCCCACTTACATCAGCGCGCTGTTCCCGGGCGCAGAATATCTGCTGGTGGTGCGAGCGCTGCGTGTGCTGCGCATTTTCCGGATACTAAAGCTCATTGAATACGTGCGCGGGGCGCGTGTGATCATGCGCGCGCTAAGCCAGAGCCATGCAAAGGTCACGGTATTCCTGCTGGCGGTGGTGATTCTGGTGACCATCATCGGGGCGGTGATGTATCTGGTGGAAGGGCAGCACAATGACCGTTTCGAGAGCATCCCCAAGAGCATCTACTGGGCGATTGTGACGCTGACGACGGTGGGGTATGGGGACATCACGCCATCGACCGCACTGGGGCAGTTTCTGGCGGCGATCGTGATGATCATGGGCTATAGCATCATCGCAGTGCCAACGGGGATTGTGGCGGGCGAAATTGCGAAGGTGGACGGACCGAACGCGCCGAACACGCGGTCGTGCCCAAACTGTGGGGTGGAGGGGCATCGGTTGGACGCGAATTTCTGCCACTCCTGCGCGCACGAACTGAAGCCAGCCGACTTGGAGTGATGCTGGGCGTAAAGTCATTCGGGTTGTCTTTGATGATCAACCGGTTTCAAACAATGTTCCTGTAAGGAAGTCTGCGCAGGGGTTTAACTTTGACCCGGTGGGGAGGTGTGGAGTAGGGTGTTTGCATGAAGCGCACTCGGTTGTTCCTTGTTGTATTCCTTGGCATGGCGTTTTCTGTTTTCCCGGAGGATTGGCCGCGATGGAGAGGTCCAAGCTTGAATGGAATCTCCACGGAAAAAAATTGGTCGAGCGACTGGGGTAGCGGGCCGAAGGTGGCATGGAGAGGGAACGTGGGGCTGGGATACTCCTCTGTGGTGGTGGCCGATGGACGATTGTTCACTCAGGGCAATATTCGGGACCAAGACACCGTCTACTGCCTGGACGCGGTGACGGGGAAGGAAATCTGGAAGCATACGTATGCGGAAAAGACAGACCCGAAGTATTACCAAGGAGGCACAAGCGCGACGCCGACAGTGGATGGCAAGGTGGTCATCACGGTGGCGAAGTCGGGCCTGACGCATTGTCTGGATGTGGCGACAGGTCGGATGTTGTGGAAGCAGGATGTTTTGCGGGCCATTGGCGCGAAGAAGCCAACGTGGGGACTGGCAGGTTCGGCGTTGGTGATTGGCAACGCGATTTACCTGAACGCGGGCAGCAACGGGGTGGCGCTGAACAAGCAAACGGGAGCAGTGATCTGGAAATCGGGCAACGGCGCAGCGGGATATTCCACGCCGGTGCCGTACCGGACACAGACCGGTTTCGCACTGGCGATTTTTTCAGAAAAGGCTGTGGTTGGCGTGGACAGCACGAACGGGCGGCGGCTGTGGCAATATCCCTGGGTGACAAAGTACGACATGAACGCGCCTGACCCGATTATCGTGGGGCGCCACATGTTCATCACCAGCGGCTACGGGCACGGTGGTGCGCTGCTGGAATTCACCAATGCCGGTCCGCGCAAGGTTTGGGAAAACAAGAACATGCGCGCGCAGATGAATGGACCGATCCTGATTGGGCAACACCTTTACGGCATCGACGGCGATGCGCGACGGTTCACGCTCAAGTGCATCGAGTTGGCGACGGGCAAGGAAGTCTGGAAGGGGGATAACATTTCGGGCCTGATGGCGGCAGACGGCAAGTTGATCTGTCAGGGCGAGACAGGGACGTTGTACATTGTGGCCGCTTCGCCAAAAAGCTACCGGAAGTTGGCACAGGCCAACGTGTTTCGCGACGTAAGCTGGAGCACGCCGGTGCTGGCGAATGGCCGCATCTACTGCCGAGGGGGCAAGGGCAGTCTGGTGTGCTTGGACGTGCGCAAACAGTAAAGCGTAGTTCACGGGCCTGACCATTTTTACTACATGACGGCATTGGAAATTGCGGAACGCGTACAGCCACTTTACCGGCGCATCCAGTGGACGGCGTTGCTGGCGATGGGGCTGTTAATGGTGGTGGGATTTCTCTCGGGCAAGTTCTTCCCGTTTCAAGGGCAAATGATCTTCTGTCTGTTCGGGGTCGGCACGGGTGCAGCGGTGGCACGAATGTTTCATCCGGCGGGACGGGAGCTCACATGGCTTGCCGCAGCAGCACTACTGGCGGTCACGGCCTCGCAGGTGTTTTATCAATTGCTTGTGTGGTCGGAAACATGGCGTGTGCATCCGTCGGTAATTGGCTGGCGACTGTGGTGGAGTTCAGTGGTGGGAACGATTTGTCTGGGACTGCTGCAGGTACTGTGGCGCGCAGGTGCACGGTGGAAATGGAACTCGGGACGGACGACGCTGGGCTTCACGGCGTTGTTGGGGGCGTTGCTTATATGGCTGGCATTCCGGCCAAACCCAGTGGCGACGTTTCCGGGATGGTGGTTGATACTAACGCCACTGGCGGCACTGGGATCATTCGTGGGCTCAACGGTGCTGATCACACGCTGGGTGCGATCGCGGCCAGATTCGCCGACGCCAATGGCGCAATGGTTCCGCACGGCACTGTCGGTGACTGCGCAAGTGGTGGTGGTGGCGGGGGCGTTTTACGTGGGACGCCTGTCGGTGCCGCCGCCCAGCCCGTTCGACCACATGCCATCGGCGTTGGCGGAAATGTCAACAGAAGAAGTACAGCGACAGGTGGAACTGGACCACCGGGCACTACGGGAGGTGGTGCACAGCTTGGATGCACTGGGAGACGAGGCGGAGCAGTGGCACGCTACAGTGCAAAAAACAATGCGTGATGAAAACCGGGAAATTTATAACCCGGCCGAGACTGATGCATTGCGTGACTTGTTTGGGCGTTTCCTGCGCTATCGCGGCAGGCTAACACGGATGGTGGCACTGTATCTGGGCTTCCGCGAAGTGCGGGATGACGCACTGCGGGCACGTGCATACCTGCTGGGGTACTGCGCGGGAGCAACTCTGCTGGAGTCGGGTCGGCGATTGGTGAAGGAATTTCGTGACGACCCACTGGCGCGCGCAAAACTGAATGAGGCCGATCCAGGCAGATTAAAACCGGACATGTTCGAGGCGGTTTACCACGGTGTCACATCGCCGGAACACATGGAGATGTTTGCCACACTGGGTCGGCTGTACCGGGACCACCAGCAGCGGTGGCGCGAGGAAGAGGTATTTAAGCAAGCGGATTTCGACTGGCTGGCAGGGCGCATTGAGTCTAGCACGAGCAGCATTGCAGATATCCGCCTGAGCCCAACACGCGCCTGGTTCTCACGCATCAAGCGGCGAATGTTGCGCGATGCAAACATGCCGCTGTACGAGGCGCAGGAAATCATGTCCACCATCGTGGGCGACACGCGGATGGTGAGCCGGCCGGCGTTCATTTCCGAAGCGCAGATCGTCACGGCAAAGGGGATGCTGGAACCAGGCGACATCCTGCTGGTCCGGCGCAACTGGTATCTGTCCAACGCGTTCCTGCCCGGCTTCTGGCCGCACGCAGCTCTTTACGTGGGCACGCCGGAGCAGCTCAAGGCGCTGGGTATCGATGAATCCAATGCGGGCCCGGCATGGGAAGACTACATGACGCCGGAGGATGGACGTCAGCGCGTGGTGCTGGAGGCGGTGAGTGAGGGTGTAGGCTTTTATGCCGCGGAACACTCGATGGGTGCGGACTACGTGCTGGCCATGCGTCCCAAGCTGGCACCGGAACAAATACGCCAGGCGATCCTAAAGGCCTTCGAGTACAACAGCCGCGATTATGACTTCAACTTCGACTTTTTCACGGACGACAAAATCGTGTGTAGCGAGCTGATTTATCGGGCTTATCACCCAATGCTGACAATGGACAACGAGACAGTGCTGGGCAAGACGGTGATCACGCCGCTGGGCCTCGGGCGAAAATGCACGCGCGAGCATGGACAGCCAGGCGGGCAATTGGAATTCGTACTCTTCCTCGACACTGCCGCAGGGCAGTCCTCCGCACACTTTGCCCGCATGCAAAACTGCGCGCCCTCAATGGACCGGCCAAAGGCGTTCAACGAGTAGCACACTAGAAAACCCATCGACAACGGCATCAGGGCGGGCCATAATTTTCCCATGAAGAAAATCGCGACGCTCATTGTGTGTTCATTCTTGGCTGTCACTGTTGAGGCAGCCGAGCGGGCGGCTGTGTCCAAGCCGAATGATCTTGGTCGGCTCACATTCCAGGCCGTGCAGGCGGACGATGTGGACGCCTTCATCAAGCTCTCCGTCCACGGCCTTTCGGAAAGGGATACCGGCCGACTGCTGGACAGCATCGTCGACAAGTTTCTCGGCGTGGTAAAAAAGGACATGACCGTGCGCATTGAACTGCTGGACGAAATTCCTGCGGACAAACTTAAGCCCAACGCCAAGCGAGCACTGGCGGAAGCCAAGGCGTTTCTCAAGGATTCCTCCGATTTCAAAGCCAATGCCGTAAACGAGGCACTGGTAAAGATGGATACTGAGCGAAATGTCCTGCGCGCTGAATTCGCCAAGCTGAAGACCACGCTCGACAAAAAAGGGATCGACCTCAGCCAAGCCTCACTCTTCAAGGTGGATACAAGTGATGTGCGGCCTGCGTTTGAAGATGGTGGCTCGCCGTTTGAAGGCGGCGATCTTGACGTGATATTTACCCATAAGGGCCGCCGTTACACGCTGACACTCGGTGAATGTTCCAACCCGCCCGGCTTCGGGTGGCTGGCCAACAAGGCCCCGCGTTTCCGCGATCCTGACAACCCCGACGACGTAGCCGCGCGCCCCAAGCTACCCCCAACCCTGCCAGCCCTGAAGCCTGCCGCAGTTGAAGGTGATGAATCCGATGCGTATGACGACAACTGGTCCACTGATTTTGAAGCCGCAAAGGCACTGGCCGCGAAGGAGAAGAAGCTGATCTATCTCGACTTCACTGGCTCCGACTGGTGCCCACCTTGCAAGGCGCTGCACAAAAACGTGCTGGTGAAGCCAGAGTTCCTCGACTACGCAAAGGAGAATCTCGTGCTGGTCGTTGTCGATTTCCCGCGCAAACGCAAACTGGAGCCAGAGCTGGCCAAGTCCAACAAGGCGCTGGCCAAGAAGTTCGGCGTGCGCGGCTATCCCACCATCGTCATCATTGATGCCGACGGCAAGGAACTCCACCGGCACGTTGGCTACGGAGGCCAAAAGGCTTCAGCCTACGTGGCGGGCCTAAAGGACAAGCTTGGGCGTTGACATCTCATGGCATGAAAATTCCCGCAGTGTTCCTGCTCCTGCTGGCCGGTTGCGGCGGCAGTGAGTCGCCACTGGTCGGCCAATGGCAGGTGGAAGCCGGGGCCGCCAAGGCAGATCCAACCGACATCACAGGCGGCATGGGGAACTTGGTGGGCGGCATGAAGGTGTTCACATTTAAAGCCGACGGTACCGGCTCTGTACGGCTCGGTTCATCCAACGAGCCCTTTGAGTGGATCGTCGAGGGCGAAACCCTAACCCGCACCGCCACCAAGACCACGGCCATCCTAAAACAACGTGTGCTCAAGGCGCCCTTCCGCATCGAGGGCGACAAGCTGATAATCACCGAGCACGGCACCGAGGTGGTTTTAAAGAAACGCTGACCATGCCGCTTTACGAGTTTCATTGTTCAGGGTGTGGTAAGGACAGCGAGTTGCTGGTGCGTTCGCGTGACTGGAAAAGCGAACNTTGCCCGGAATGCGGATCGGCCAAGCTGGAAAAGAAACTCTCCACTTTTGCCGCCGGCGGGCCTGTGGAAGACGCTGCGCCTGCTTGTTCGGGCGTCCCGACGTCCTGCGGCCGCTGCGGCACGGCTTAAATATTCTTTTTTTCAGCGTAATTCTTCTGTAAAATGCGCCGTCTTAGCTGCGTGCTCTCCGTTTGGATGGGCCGTGGGATTAACATGAAAACTGCATATTTACTTTCCTTTGCCATCGCAGTCAGCATGGCCAGTCCTCTCTTGGCCGCCGATAAACTGCCCACCGCCGAGCAGCGGTTTGGGGGTGAGATTGAGGAGTCGGAGAGCCCGAGTTTTCGGCGGCATGTGGTGCCATTGGCGAGCAAGCTGGGGTGCAGTGGACGGGAATGCCACGGGTCGTTCCAAGGGCGTGGGGATTTTCAGTTGAGCCTGTTTGGCTACGACTTCGGCAAGGATCACAAGGCGATCACGGCGGACAAGGAGCATCGCATTCGGGTGAATATTGATGAGCCGGTCAAGAGCTTGTTCCTGCAGAAGCCCATGAAGCAGGTGAAGCACAAGGGTGGCGAGATTTATGAGGAAGGCAGCTGGGAGCACAATGTGATGCTCAAGTGGATTCAGGACGGCGCAAAGCTGGATGTTGAGGAAACTGGTGCGTTTGATCGACTGGAGGTGCTCCCCAAGGAATTTGTCGGCAAGAAGGTTGGCGACAGGATTCAGCTCAAGGTTTTGGCTTATTGGAAGGACGGCACGGTGGAGGATGTGACCAGCTTCACGCGTTTTGATACCAATGACGAAAGCGTGGCAGTCGTCAATGAACTGGGCGAGGTGGAGATCAGGGGCAAGGGTGATTCACATGTCGTTGCGTTTTATGACAACGGCGTTTTGCCGCTGCCGGTGATGTTGCCGGTAAGCGATCAGGTGGGTGCCAAGTATCCGAAGGTGAAAGCCACCACGCCGATTGACAAGGCGATCGTTACCAAATTGCAAAAGGTGGGCATTGTGCCCAGTGAGATTGCCACCGATCAGGAGTTTCTGCGCCGCGTGACACTGGACGTGACCGGCACACTGCCGACGGCGGCCGAGGTAAAAACCTTTCTCGCCAGCAAGGATCCCAAGAAGCGACATAAGAAGATTGATGAACTTTTGAGCCGTCCTGCTTATGCGGCGTGGTGGTCCACAAAGCTCAATGATTTTCAGGGCAACAGTCCACAGCAAATCCGCGTGAGCCAATACCTGCCGCGTGATGTAAATCTTAGCAGCGATTGGTACAACTGGGTGTACAAGCGCGTATTGGAGAACAGGCCGTACGACGAGATCGTGGAAGGCATTGTCCTGGCCACGGGCCGATCCAAGCCGGATCAACCGTACATGGATTACGCCAAGGAAATGGCGCAGTACCACCGGGACAAGAACCCCGAGGATTTTGCCGAGCGCAAGGACATGCCTTGGTTCTGGGCCCGGCGCAACGTTCGCCAACCCGAAGAGAAGGCCATGGCCTTTGCCTACAGCTTCCTCGGCGTGCGCATCCAGTGCGCCCAATGCCACAAACATCCATTCGACCAGTGGACTCAGCAGGATTTCAACTCCTTCAAAGCCTTCTTTGAACGAGTCACCATGGGCAGCCAAAACCTCGCGCAAGACAAGGGAAACAGCTACCGCGACCTCACCAACAAGCTGCGGGATATGGCCAATTACGATCCCAAGGATCCGAAACAAAACCTCAACCGCGC
>PBPF01000094.1 GCA_002724615.1 Verrucomicrobiales bacterium
GGCCAACCGCAGGCGCATAAGGAAATCCGCTCCTTGAGGCAGTTCAATCTCAGCACCACAAAGATCCACTTCGCTGGGGATAATATAGAGGTTGGAAAAATCCGTGGCCCGCACTTTGTCCGCAAGCAATTCCTCCCCAAGCAACGCCCCATACGCGCTGCCTCCCTCCAGTTTGGCACCTCCCAATCCGCTGGTCGCATTTCCTTGTGGGTCGATATCCACCAGCAACACAGGCCTCCCCTGCGCCGCCAATGCAGCCGCAAGATTGATGGAAGTTGTGGTTTTACCCACGCCCCCCTTCTGGTTTGCTACTGCAATTATGTGACCCACATGCCCATTAGACCCGCCACTTCGTGACCGGTGGAGAAAAAATTATTCCCACCAAATCACCATGGTTCGTTATTTGCGCCCCAGCATGCGGTCGAGCGAGTCACTTGTCTGGTGGATTAGTGCCTCAGGATAATGGGAGTACGGGTGAAAATACTCAAAAGTCAGGTAGCCGTCATAGTCCGTTTTAGCAAATGCCTCCATGACTGCCGGCCAGTTGGTGGTGCCATCGAGCAACGGTCGGAAAGATTCCAGCGAGTGGTCCGTGCCTTTCTTGGTAAACTCCTTGAGATGTACATTCTGGATGCGCTTGCCAAGAATACGAATCCAGTGTTCTGGAAATTGGAACAGCATGATGTTACCCGTGTCAAAATGGACCTTCACAAATTCACTATCAAAGGAGTCCACAAAATCGACCATTTCCTCGGGTGACATAAGAAAGCCGTTGAAGAAAATATTCTCCATATTGAGACACACATTGAGTTTCTCGGCTGCAGGCAGAAGCTTGCCGATCGCAGCCCGCGCGCGTTTCTGGCAAATGTCATTTGGTGTCGGGTCATGATCCTCACGCCATGGCATGTGAACTGCACCGGGAACAACAAGCAGGTTTTCCGTGCCCAATTGGTGAGCACACTCAGTCATCTTCGCAGCCAACTCCATGCCACGCGCGCTTTCCTGCGGATCGTTACTGGTTAACGGATACGGCCAAAACAAAAATGAACAAACCCCGCTGATGGCTATTCCGATATCATCTGCCATTTTTCGAATCGCTTGAAACTCCTTGACGCCATTCTTCGGGGACAAGTCGTTATCCAGATCATAATTCAGCTCAATCCCCTCAAAGCCGGCGTCCTTGGCTAATTGCAGGCACTCGCGCAGGTTCATGCGCTCTGGGTAGGGAAAGGCCCACAAGTTGACCGACTTTTTCATGTTGTATTTCTTTGGCGAAGCGCGCCGTGCGTCAGGTTCCACTCTGGGCGCACCGGTTGTGCTGTTAACAAACGCTGCCACACCACCCGCCGCAGCTAATGCTGAACTAATTACCTTGCGCCGGGAATAACCAGGAATGTTCTCAGGGGGAACTTGCATCCACTGAGGTTGGCAGAATAACGCCCCCGGGCAAGCCAAAGCGGCTGTGTATAACTGCCACTTGCCCAACATCACAGTCCCGTTAGGCTTGGGCATGGAGGTGAGTTTCCGAGGTATTCTGGCCATGCTTTTGGCATGTCCGGTGGTCTGCATGCTGGGAGCAACCAAACCCGCGCCCAGAGATGATCCCGAATTTCAGTTTCAAATGGGCTGCCGGTTTTACAGCGACAACACGGGGCTGAGGGATTACCGGGAGGCCGTACACTGGTTCCGGCAGGCCGCTCGCAAGGGTCACGCCAAGGCGCAAGGCATGCTCGGTTTATGCTACTATGCCGGACGCGGCATCCCGCTGGATTTCAGGCATGCCGCCCACTGGATAACTCTGTCTGCCGAGCAGAAAGACCCCATCGCTGAGTATAGCCTAGGTTTTCTATATGCCCACGGTCAGGGAGTAAAACAAGACGATTCATTGGCGGCTGAATTTTACCTGAAGGCGGCAGTTCAGGGACACGCAGCGGCCCAAGTCAATTTTGCAGCCGCATTGGAGGAAGGCCGAGGAGTTGTCCGAAATCCTGATGACGCCGTGCGCTGGTATCGCAAAGCTGCCAAGCAGGACTTTGGACCGGGACAACTCAATCTTGGCCGCATGTACGCAACTGGCCGCGGCATCAAGCAGGACATCGCTGAGGCTGCCAAATGGTATCTTCAGGCGGCACGCAACGGCGAGCCGCACGCACAATTCCTCATCGGCACCTATCATTATTTTGGCGAAGGGGTCCCACAAGACTATGTGCAAGCCTACAAGTGGCTAAATCTTGCCGCCAGCAAGGGCCACAAAATGGCAGGACAACATCGCTCGACAGTGTCGAGCAAGATGACCCCCCAGCAATTGAGCGAGGCACAGAAATCAACAGTCACACATTTACAAGTCCGGAAGCAGACTAAGCCGAAGCCTCGCGAGAGCTATCTGCCTGCGGTCGTACCCCAACCCGCCAAGGGGCCGGCGACTGGAACTGGTTTTTTCATCACCCAAGATGGGTTTCTGCTAACCAACCACCACGTGATAGCCAATGCCAGCAAAGTGGAAATTCATACCGATGACGGCCCCCTGCCCGCCACAATTGTGAAATTCGACCCTGATCTGGACCTCGCCCTCCTGAAGGTTACCGGGAAATTCACCGCACTGCCTATTGCACCAGACAAAATGGCCACACAAGGTCAGGATGTATTTACCATAGGTTACCCNAACACTGCCGTACAAGGTGTCACCCCCAAGCTCAACCGTGGCATCATCAACGCCTTGGCTGGCATGCAGGACGACCCACGCTATTACCAGACCAGTGTCTCCGTACAACCGGGCAATTCCGGGGGNCCTTTAGCTGANAACCTCGGTAANGCCATCGGTATCGNCACCTTCCGCCTAGACGACCTGAAGACTTTTCGCCTTACTGGCTCACTGCCGCAAAATGTTAATTACGCACTCAAAAGCANCCGCATCCATCAGTTCTTGAAAAACCAGCCCGGTCTCGGCTCGCGCCTCTCTGGCCACTGGGCCTCACCTCGCGCGCGTGCCGCCATCATTAAGGAGGTGCAGAATGCCACTGTGCTCATTCGCGCCACCCGTTGAAGCGCCCTCCATTATAAAATTCAGGATTGACTTATTCACAAATTCCTGTAGTTTCTCACATCCCTTACCAAGGAGGGCGAACAAATGAAAACTAAACCTACGCGGGGCAGGTCTGTCTGCGCCTGGATCACTATGGCCTTATTGGCCGTTCTGTGTTCCGGTTGTGGCCAGAAGGATACCACCGAATCCGCTGAGGAAACCACACTGGTTGATTCAGAAACACCAAACCCACAAGATGTCGAGGGCCAGCTTGCTCTGGCCTATAAACATTATCTGGGCGCGGAAATCCCACTCAATTACCTCAAGGCTGCCGAACTTTTCATGAAAGCCGCCGAAGCGGGGAATTCCGAGGCGCAGTTCGCACTGGGCGTTATGCACCAGAACGGACAGGGCGTCCCCATCAACTACGTCGAAGCTGCCAAGTGGTACATGAAGGCAGCACAGCAAGATTACCCCAACGGCCAGTATCTTCTTGGCTTATCCTTCAAAGAAGGCAGCGGCGTACAGCAAGATTACCTCGAAGCATTTAAATGGTTGGATCTGGCTGCTGACCATGGCCACGCACTCCATGTTGAAGCCCGCGACAAACTCGCCCTATTGCTCACACCGGACATGGTTGCTGAGGGACGTCGACGAGCCGACCAATTCAGGATGTATGATCTGCCTGCACTGTACAAAAAGCCTTCGGGCGATCCCTCAGTGCGTGCCAAGCAAATCTCCACCACACCCCAAGGCGGCGGACAGGCTAACTGACCGCCCCCGGCGGCCGCCCTGCGGACAACTTCGCCACAATCGTGTCCACGTCATAAATACATCCCGCCCAAGTGCCGCCGCTGATTCCTTGCAGTGCGGCCCAGAGGCGGGAGTCAGACGGGAGCGACACATGAGGCGCCAGTTGTTCATGGGGCGGCCGTTCCTTTAATTCCACACCAATAACATCCACCGATCCCGTGTTTGAATTCCGGTCTATCTCAATGCGGATCAAATCACCGTCTCTCAATTTTCCGATTGGCCCTCCCGCCAATGCCTCAGGCCCTACATGACCAATGCAAGCTCCCATTGACACCCCAGAGAACCTTCCGTCTGTAAGCACTGCAACATGCTTGCCAAACGGCAGGAACTTGAGCGCTGAGGTAACTTGGTAAGTTTCCTCCATACCCGTTCCCATCGGGCCAATGCCCGCTAAGACCATTACGTCACCTGCTTCGATTTGGCCCTCACGGATTGCACCAATCGCTGACGCTTCACTCGTAAATATCTTGGCAGGCCCCTCCTTGCGGTAAACTCCATCTTCATCCACCACAGATGAATCTATAGCAGTACTTTTGATTACAGCCCCTTCCGGCGCAAGATTGCCGCGAGGGAACGTCACCGTACTTGTCAATCCGCGTTCCCGGGCTACATCAGGCGACAAGATCACGTCATCCGCATCTATTTGCTCCTTCTCCCACAACAATTCACGAAACCGCCTGCGTCTCTCACTTCCTTCCCATTCCTTAAGCATTTCAGCCCAATTTCGCCCACTTACCGTTAAGGCTGACAACTCCAATAAGCCCAATTCCCGCAAATGCAGCATCACCTCTGGAACTCCACCAGCTAGAAACACATTAATCGTTGGGTGCATCACCGGCCCATTTGGCAATACACTGACCAATCGCGGAACCCGTTCATTTACCTCAATCCAATCTTCAATTGTTGGTCGCCTGATGCCCGCCGCATGCGCAATCGCTGGAATGTGCAATAACAAGTTGGTTGATCCCCCAAAAGCAGCATGCACCATCATGGAATTTCGAACGGCGGCTTCCGTCACAATACGGTTCGCACCTACCCCCTCCTTATGCAATCCCATTACAGCGTCCACCGCATCCACCGCAATTCGTCGCCATACCTCCGACCCTGAAGGTGCTAACGCACTGTGCATAGGCGCCAATCCCAGCGCTTCACCTATCACTTGTGATGTTGCCGCCGTCCCTAAAAATTGGCACCCACCTCCTGGCGATCCGCACGCCCGGCAACCCAATGTTGCTGCCTCATCCAACGACAACATCCCATGAGAGAATCTCGCTCCAATTGTTTGCACCGCACCCGCATCCTCCCCTTCTCTCGGTGGCAACGTCACCCCACCCGGCACAAGTACGCAGGGCAGATCCCCCATCCCCGCCAAAGCCATCATCATTGCTGGCAAGCCCTTGTCACATGTCGCAACACCAATTACACCTTTGCGTGTTGGCAGTGACCGAATCTGTCGCCGCATTACCATTGCCGCATCATTTCGATAGGGAAGACTATCAAACATTCCAGTTGTTCCCTGCGTACGCCCATCACATGGATCAGAGCAATGTGCGGCAAACGGTACGCACTTAGCCTCCTTTAATGCCTCTGCCGCTGCCCGTACCTGCAACCCAATTTCCCAGTGCCCCGTATGATATCCCAGAGCCACCGGCGAACCGTCCTCCGCGCGCACACCGCCATGGGTATTCAAAATAAGGTAAGCGTCACCATCCAAGGCCTCCGGCGCCCATCCCATCCCCGCGCTTTGTGTAAGCCCAAACAAATTGCCACTGGGCTCAGTACGCAGCATCTCCTCTGTCAACGGAAGCTTGCCAGCAGGCCCGTCGCCACGCGTTTGAAGATTATAGATATTGCTCACGCGCCAATTGAATCACCGGCAATCAAAGGAATCAAACCACAGTGCCATCCGTAAGCACGCCGTTTTTGGGAACCACCACAATACCGTCTCGAATGAAAAAGCGTTTCTCAGGATCATCATAGGTTTCTGGATGTCCCTCAGGACTGATAACACACCGTTCCCCAATGCGCGCATTCTTATCGATGATCGCATTCTCCACACGCG
>PBPF01000095.1 GCA_002724615.1 Verrucomicrobiales bacterium
CGCTCGGGAAGTGAGGAGTGGATATTTAGGTCCATTTAATCGTCTTTGTTCGCGCCGACCGTTTCATCGGCGGCGGGATCCCAAAACTCCGTGTCGCTCTCGAAGAGCTTCGCGCCCATCTCCTTGATGGCACTGTCGGGCAGCTTCTCCAGCGGCTCGTAAAAGGGATGATGCGATTCCTTGTAGGGGTTGTTGTGCTTGCTGTTGTAACAGCAGAGCAGCGACCAGCGCGGTTCGTCGGAGGTGTTTTGGTCGGAACGGTGCAGGGTGTTGCTATGAAAGAAGAGCGCGTCGCCGGGATCGATCTCCACGTACACCAACTCCATGACCTTCAGCGCTTCCTCCACGCGCTCGGGGTCAGCGCAGGTCTGATCGCCAAAGCGCCCATGCTCCACACGGCCGAGCTGGTGCGATCCCTTTAACACCTGCAGGCAACCGTTGGCACGTGTGTTGGGATCGACGGCGATAAACACGGAGGCCATGTCGGGAAACAAGCAACCATTCTGGTACCAGTAGCCGTAGTCCTGATGCCAACTCCACGCGCCGCCAGTGCGCGGGGCCTTGATGCTCATCTTGCTGTGGTAATGGTAAACCTCGTCATCAAGCAGCTGCTCCATGGCGTTGACGATGCGCTCGCTGCGGGCAATGGCGCCCCACAAATCCTCGCCGGCCTTGTTCCACAAAACCAACTGCGCCTTGCCGCCCTCGCCATCCTCCAGATCGTAAGCGTTGGCCTCGAAGGACTTGTCGGCCTTGGCAGCGGCCCGAAGGATGTCGGCCTCTGCGGCATCGAACAAGCCGGGCACAATAAGAAAACCGTCACGGTGGAAATCCGCAACCTGTTGGGCATCAAGTGGTTGTGCTGCCATTGGTTTCTGGGTTGCCGGGAACGCCGCCAGCGTCGCAATGGCCGGGCGGAAAGTCAAAGCCGTTTCGGGCGCGGCCTAAGGCGTTGCCCATGCGGGTGGGTCCTTTAAACGATACAACATCTCACCTGCCTTGCGCACAAACAGCACGCCTTCGTCCTCGCGGTCGGCGAACGTCTCCACGTCGATGGTGGCTGGGTCGCGATAGCCGAGGTTAATCTCGCGGCAAAGGTCGACGGACAGGCCGGTGGCTAGGGAGACATTGGCGCGCGGCTGCTCGACATCGTCCACCACTTCACCGATGCCTTTCACGTGCGAGGAATGGGCGAGCAGACCCCAGGGGTGGTGCTTGTATTTTCCCCAGTGCTCCAGTAGCCACGCGGAGCAGTGGTAGCCAATGGCGCGCAGGCCGGCCTCGTGCGTGTGACTGATGTCGCGGATGTGCGGTGCGTAAATAATCAGCTCGCCGCCGTCGGCCAGCACGGGCTCCAGCTTGTACATGCACTTGCCGCCGACCCACACGTCGTCGTACATCGGCGGCGCGCAGGAGAGGATGGTGTGGAAGGGGCGCTCCTTGTAGACGATGTGGGTTTGATCGGAAAGGTCAGCGGCGCCACTCCACGCAGTTTCGGGTGTGCCGTAAAACAAACCGGCCAGTGACTTGTCCGGGCGCACGACCATCGCGAAGCAGCGCTTGTCGAGGTCCACCATTGCCCCGGCGCGGTCGACGACTTTGCGAACGGCGGTGTGCTTGTGGCCGATGATGCGCGGGTTGGTGATGACCGCGCCAAGCCAGTGAAAAAAGTTCAGCAGCTCCGGCCCGCTGACGCCGGGAAATAGATACTTGTTGCCACCCGAAAAGCCGACGACCTCGTGCGGGAACACGGGGCCGATGATGATGACCTGATCATAGTCGAAGAGGCGTGCGTTGATTTGCACGGGCAGTTCCATCTCGAAACGGCCGCCGGAAAGCTCGGCAATGTCGGNGGCAGGGATCGTGCCGAGNTCNCGCAAAGCGGCNGGGTTGTCCCACTCGTGGTTATGGAACTGGACAGATGCATACTCGCNCTCGCGCTCTTCGGCAGTAATCTCCAGTCGCTCGCAGATCGCCGNCTCGCTCATCGGCGGNTGGGTGCCCAGCGCGATCATNACNTCCAACGCCGCGGCAGTCTCACCGACNTGCCGGTGGATNGCCTTGAACATTAACCCCACCGGCGCTGTGCGCGTGTGGTCAGGGACGATGAGCAAAATACGTCGCCCGCGATAATCCGCCGCCGGCATGGCGTCGGTGACCAACGTCGTGACTTGATCATCGGTCAACGCCGCATCGTCGGGGGCGACTTGGGAGAGGGTTTTCAATTCTGTTTCGCGCGAGGCGTATAGACGCAAAGGATTTAGTCTCTTCGGTTAAATCGTCTGCGCCAGGAAACCGCCGTCGACAACAATGTCTGATCCGGTCACGAAGCTCGCGGCCTTTTCGCTGGCGAGNTACACGGCGGCACCGGCCAGTTCGGTGGGGTCGCCAAAGCGCCCCATCGGCGTGTNGCCAAAGATGGCCTGACCACGCTCAGTGGGTGTACCGTCCTGTTTAAGGAGCATTCGCATGTTTTGCTCTGCGGGAAAAAAGCCGGGCGTGATGCTGTTCACGCGTACGCCCTGCGTGGCCCATTCGCGCGCNAGGAATCGCGTGGCACTCAACACGGCGGCCTTGGCGGCGGAATAGGCGATGACTTTTGACAACGGCAAGTGCGAAGTGACGCTGGCNATGTTNATGATGCTGCCNTTGCCGCGNTCNCACATGGCTGGGCCAAATTCTTGGCAAGGCAACAACAGGCCGCCGACAAGGTTGAGGTCAAACACCTTCGCCCACGCGGGCAGCGGNATGTTTTCNAACGGCATCTCGGGCGTCACGGTGGCATCGGGATCATTGCCGCCGGCGGCATTGAGCAGCACCGTTGGCGCGCCAAGCGCATCGGCCACCGCCTCGTGACATGCCTTGATGCTGGCGGCATCCATGGCGTCGCAACTAAAAAACTGCGCGGTAGCGCCGNCGTCTTGAAGGGCCTTCACGCGTGCGTTGCCGCGTTCCTCGCTGCGACCCGCAACAGCAATAGCCGCGCCCGCCTCACCCATTGCCTGCGCGCAAGCGCCGCCCAACGCGCCGGTGGCACCAATGACCACCGCCACTTCTCCGGAAAGATCNAACATGCTCATGAGCCGGCGATGGTGCGCGAACCCCCATCCAGCGAAAAGGAAAAAGCGGAAAACGATTGGCGTCGGGGGGCTTCCGCGTTTAGGTTGCNGCCAATGAGCGACTTGCCCCAGCCCGAGGTNATCATCACCCANGAAAGCGACCTCGACGGATTTGTCTCCGGCCACCTGCTACAGCGGNTGGCTCACACTCTGTTTAACAAGAAGCCGCCGCTGCAGGCATGGAACTATAACAACTGGGAGCGGCGACCGTTGCGGGAAAAGTGCGCATGGGTGTGCGACCTGAATTTCGCGGCGCGCATGGACCGGGACAATTGGTTGATTGTGGATCATCACGCCACGGAGGTGGTGCCCCAAAAGTGCAAGCTGATTCACGACACGACCAAGTCGGCCTCGCTACTATGCTACGAGTTGTGCAAGGAACATGGGCTCGGCAACGAGACACTGGATCGGCTTGTGCACCTAACCAACGTGGGAGACCTGTTCCTGACGGACGACCCGGAATTCACCACNGCCATCGATTACGGNGGGTTGGTGAAGCAGTATTTTTTCTGGAATCTCCACACATTGATCGGCGGCGACCTCGAGTCGCTGGTGGACCATCCTTTATTAAAGGTGGTGNTCACGCGGCGCGAGGTGGAGAACCCGCTGGGCTTTGCCCATGCCAAGGCGAATCTGGAACCGATCACGGATACCATCGGTCTGGTGGATGCACCCGTGGGCGACAGCAACGCGATCGTCCACCAACTGCTGGCCGACTCGGAAGTGCCTTACAAAGTACTGGCCACGCTAGCAACNCGGTTCCGCTCCGTGAGCGTNAGCCTGCGCAGCTTGANCGGCGAAGCGCTGCCGGTGGCAAAGAAGNTGCAAGGCGGCGGCCACCCAAATGCCAGCGGCGCCACGCTGCCCAACACGGTCCAGCGCATCCCCGACGCAGTGGTGTATCTAAGGAAGGTGCTGAACCCGGAGTTGGAAGGCGAGGGACTGGGAAGCCTGGAGGCGGCACTAAAGGGGCTATAAAACGGACTCACGCAGCCAACTGGCCATTTTCGAGAAGGCGACTGCACGGTGGCTCAGTTGGTTTTTTACCTCCGCGCCCANTTCAGCGAAAGTTTGCCNATGACCGGACGGGATGAACAAGGGGTCGTACCCAAAACCGTTTTCCCCGTGAGGCACGGTCGTAATGGTTCCCTCGCAGGTTCCCTCAAAAAATCGCGCTCCGGATGTGTCCTCGCGGCGGACCACTTTCGTCACAGCGATAACGCAGACAAAACGAGCGCTTCTTTTTTCAAGCGGCACATTTTCCATCTCCCGAAGCAACTTAACGTTGTTGTCAGCATCCGAAGCGTTGCCGCCGTTAGCAGATGCGTAACGGGCGGAGTGGACGCCGGGAGCCCCGTCGAGGGCATCCACCTCCAACCCCGAGTCATCAGAAGCAACAAGACAATGAGAACGAGCGTGCGCGGGGAAATCATTCTCAGGCAAACCGCCCAGCCATTGCGCGAGCGCGACGGCCTTTTGCGATGCATTGCCGGCAAAGCTGTCTGCGGTCTCAGGCAATTGGGGCGCATCGGAAAAGTCCGAAAGTGTTTTTACCTCAAGGACATCCCCTAACATCGCACGCAACTCTGCCACTTTGTGTTCGTTGCGCGTGGCCAGCACCAAGTTCGACATGCCGGAAAGAGAAGAACGCATCCGGTCACCCTTGGCAATCTCAACCGCGATAGTCCTCGTCCTGCTGAATCTCGCTGGCAACCCAGTCAAAATTTCCGGAAGTCACNTTGCTATCGCAATACTCACAGTCGCCCGCCATTGAGATCTTCAGTTCCGCGCCACAGTTNGGGCAATGAAGGTGGTCGTGAGCGGACTCACCNGCGCCACGACCGCGAATAAACGTCCAATATTCTGTGAAATGCCGATCCCGCTTGGGANTGCCGCAAACCACTCGACCATCGCTGTCGATGGTGTATTCCTTCATGTGCGCCCGCATGCGACAGGTGATGGCGTCGTAAAACTTGTCGGTCGTGATCTTGACCATCTCAATGCCGTCAAGCGACACGTCTTCCAGCACGTTGCGAAGGTCTTGCCGGATGTATTCCTCCACCCAGTAGCGGTGGTTCTGGAAAAGGTTGTCCGATTCGTAGGGCCGCATGCCCGCGAGATCGCGCTGGCCCCAGGCAGCTTGGAGGGCAAGGAAAATTTCTTGAAACCGGCCTAGGGTACGCTCCTCGTCAAAGCTGGGATTAGCGACCTGAAACGCTGCGCGCGTCTCGGCATAGTTCGGATCTATCACCGTTGGCAGATCCGTACCCACCTCTTCAGCACTGGAGGTCAGAGCGGGCGGCACCAAGCGTCGTTGAGATTCCCTCAGGCTCACCACTGCCCAGTGATGCTCGCCGATAGGATAGGTNCCTCCGCAATGCTGACAGGCACCGTCCGGGCCGGTCTCCACCGGACTGCCGCAGCCCGCGCAATCGAGCGCCGTGATCTTCTCCGGCGGCGGACTTAAAACATCTGCGCGGCGTTTAAACACCCACTTCTGCCTCGTGTACACCGCCATTGTCTCCTCATCCCGTATCTCCGTGTAGTTGGCGTCAAAAACCACATGCACAATGACCTGCGGCGGAGTATCCTTAATGCGCGTCAGGTTTACCCTTTCGATTTTCAGCGCCCCTACGATCACACCCTGCACATCCTTCAAGTTGTTCGCGGACATCGAGTCCATTTTTGACACCGCCTCATCATTAAGAAACTGTTTATAACCAGACAAAAGCCCCGAGCCGCGCGCCTCGTGCAGCTTGGCGAACAGCGAATAAGCAAAGTCACGGAAAAGAACCACGGAGAAATTCTCATCCAAGGCTCGAAGCTGTTTCCACTCGGGCTCAAAGCTGCGGATGCGCGATGCCACCACTACTCGCTCCAGCACATTATCCGAATTACTCCTGACCCACCAAATGATCAGTCCGGTAGCAGGCAGCCCAATGTAAGGGTAATGCCAACACAACAGTATCCAGTAATAAATTAACCAAAAAATCGCCTCCCCATCCCCACCTCCGCTGCTGCCGCCGCCGCCACCGCCTCCGCTACTGCTGCCGCCGCCACCACCGCCGCCACTGTAGCCACCGCCGCCACCCACGCGGGCCTCCAGTTCCAGTGCCAACCAGCCAGCCGCCGCCATTAATGCAAACCAGAAAATGAAGCGGCGCGCGGTCATTCTCGTGTTCGTGGTCGGTTGGCCAATTCGTCAATGTCGTCCTCAGACACCGGCAGGATTACCGCGAGGAAATCTCCCAGTTGCTCCACTGCCGTGGCGATGGCTGCGCCGTGGTCGTCCGTTCTTGCCAGTGACTGCATCGCAGTCAGCTTGGCTTCCCATTCCTCCTTGTCCACTTCCCGCATAACGCCATCATCCGCAACCACTTCGATGCGGCGTTCCATCTGTGAATATAAAACCAGCACACCCGTGCGCGCACGTGTGGCCCGAACGCCTTCACGGTAAAATTGCAGTTCCGCCTCCGCACGCACCTGTTGTGATTGACGCTCCCCCCCCACCAGAAAACGGCGCACGCAATGCACGCGGGCACACACTAGCCATGAGGCGGCAAACGCCAGAAGAGAATCCATCGGCAGGCTCGCCGCAGGCACGATCCACCACGGGTTGAATACCTGTACTCCCAGAACCACCAATGCCACAACGGACGCAAAGGCGAGATCCACGTCGCGATATTGACCCGAGTGGGGAACCAGCGACACGACGAATTCCGCACTGGTCTTGTCTTCCGCCGCCTCGACAGCCTCAATGACGGCGGCGGATTGTTCTTCGGTTAGCTTAGCGATTTGTTTTTTTATATAATCACCCAACAAGTGTCAACAAAGCACAATGCAAACTCACCCTTGCACTTGAGAGACAAGGTTTTATCCTCAGCGCATGCAAACACGCTGCCTTTTGTTGTGGATCTCGCTGGCCTCCGTTTTGAATGCCGCCAACTG
>PBPF01000096.1 GCA_002724615.1 Verrucomicrobiales bacterium
GATCCGTCCGCTGGTTTGCTCGGGAGTTTCGCCGGTATTGTTGATGACGGTGGCACCATCGGGAATGACCAGCGGGGCGGATTTGCGGGTGCTGTCGCGTTGATCGCGGGTGGCGAGATTTTCCTGTATGCCGTCGTCGTCGCGTCGTTGCTGGCGAGCGGCAGGAGAAGCGTCGAGGTAGAACTTGTAGGGTGTCTCGGGGAAAATGTTGGAGCCTATATCGCGTCCTTCCATGACAAGGTTGCCAAACTGAACGCAATCGCGCTGCTGGGCCTTCATCCAGTCGCGTACAAACGGCACCGCCGCCACTGCGGAAACCACGGCACTGGTCTCGGCGTTGCGAATTTCAGCCTCGGGGTAATAGCCGTCGACACGCAGGCGCACCTGATTGTCCTCATGGGCAAGGGCGGCGTTCCATGTTTCGCAATGGTGGGCGACGGCTTCGGGATTGCTGGTGTCGATGCCTTGTTGGAGGCAGTTCCATGCGAGGGTGCGGTACATGGCACCGGTGTCTACATAGGTGTAGTCAAGCTCGTTCGCGATAATCTTTGCGTTAGTGCTCTTGCCACTTGCGCTGGGGCCGTCGATGGCGATGACGATGGGTGTGCTCATTCGGCGTTAAGGGCATCTCCGGTGAGGGTTTTGCCATCGGCGTCGCGGATGATGGCGCCGACACCTTCGGGTGTGGCAGCGGCAAGTTTCTGGAAAAAGTTGGGAAAGGTTTTTTTTACACAGGCAGGATCGCGCAGTTTCATGCCGGGCACCTTCAGGCCGAGAGTGGCAAAACACATAGCCATACGATGGTCACGGTAGGTCTCGATTTCCGCGCCGTGCAATTCGCCGGGCTCAAGGTGCAGGGTGTCACCTGCTTCGGTGACGGTGGCTCCGCACTTGGTCAATTCAGTGCGAAGGGCTTGTACGCGTTCACATTCTTGTACACGCAGCCGGCCGAGTTCGGTGAACGATATGGGTCGACCGACCAGCGGCGCGAGCACAATGGCGGTCATGATGCTGTCGCCCAAGTCGGTGGCGCGCGAGATCTCGGCAGGCATGGATAGAAAGCGTGGGAACTGCGCATCGATCTGCCAGCCGGTTAAAGGCCAGTTGGCGACCTCGACGGTTTCTTGAAATAAGTTGATGCCATAGAAGAAACTCCCGCTTGAGGCGTCCGGCTCAATTGCAAACGTGCCGCCGCCGTGGGGAAAGGCCGTCATCATCTCTTGTGTCATGCGTACATAAGGCGCCTCGTCGAGGTTGGCGCCGGCGAGATCGACATACCATTGGCCGCGCGGGGCGGCCTGCAGCAACGCGGTGGCGAACTGTGAACTGGCCTTGAGGCTGACAGTGCAACTGGCTTCGCGCGGTCCCCCGCCGTGGATGGTGACCGGCAGTTTGTCGTTGTGCGAGTCGACCTGATAACCCAGCCGGCGCAGGGCGCGGAATAATTCCTTCTGTGGCCGCTCGTGCATGCGCTCCACTCCGTGCAGCCTCACCGCACCGTCACCAAGGCAGACCATGGCTGCCAGAAACCTCGCCGCAGTGCCTGCATTGCCGACATGGATTTCCAGTGGAGCCTCGGTCGTGCCGCCGTTTGGAATGCGGCCGCCAAGACCCTTGACGGTGATGACGCGGTTGCCGACCTCTGTCGCATCGGGCCTTACGGTGATCTCAAACCCAAGCGCCTTGAGGGCGTCGACCATAATCCGTGTATCCTCGCTCCAAAGCGCACCGGTCAACTCCACTTCCCCATCTGCCAAGGCGGCCAACACGAGCGCGCGGTTGGTGATGCTCTTTGAGCCGGGCATGGTGACCTTTGCCTCCAGCGGCGCAGGGTTCAGTGGCGTGATTTCGATTAGGTCGGGCAGGGCCATTTAATCCCTCCTCCGCATCCACTCGCCGCGCAGTGATTGGCCCTCGGCAAAAAACTCCTCCAGAGCTGCGGCGTCTTTCTGGTCGAGCGCGTTGCGTAGGCCGTCAAGTTCCGCCTGCAAATCGGCAACAGCATCGGCGATGGCGTCGGGATTGGCCAACGCGATGTCGCGCCACATGGTTGCGGAGCCGTCGGCCAGCCGGGTGGTGTCGCGAAAGCCGGTGGCACAAAAATCCGGCTCGCCATTTTTTGCGCCACCGAGGACGGTCCGCACCAACGCAGTGGCCAGTACATGCGGCAGATGGCTGGTGCGTGCCACGACGGAGTCGTGTGCTTCGGGCGAGAGGCGCAGTGTTCGCGAACCGAGGGACTGCCAGAATTTTTCCACTGCCTCCACGACTGCTGGGTCGGATTGTTCAGTTGGTGTCACAGCGCACAAGGCGCCCTCGAGCAGGTCGGCGCGGGCGTTGGTCACGCCGGTTTTCTCGGAGCCGGCCAGCGGATGACTACCGACAAATCGAGGCCAAATGGGCTCCACCGTGGCAACAACATCGGCCTTCACGCTGCCGACATCGGTGAGAATGGTGCCCGGGGACAGATGTGGTTTTAACTGCCGCGTCATATCCGCCATCTGGCCGACCGGCGTGCAGAGGATAACCAGCGTGGCATCGGCCAAGGCAGCCTGCGGATCCAGCGTGGCCTCATCGACCGCGCCGACATTCAGGCACTCAGCAATGCTCTCCTCGCGTCGCACTAGGCCGCACACGTGTCCACTCACGCCGTGTGCCTTGATTGCCAAGCCCACCGAGCCGCCCAGTAGACCCATGCCCACGAGGGTTGTTTTCGGAAAATCCACTGGCGCAATAATGGGCGCGGGTTGGCGTTTGTTCAATCTCGAAGCCCGCCACTTGGCCCAGTCGATTGCGAAGGTCGCGATTTTGAGGATGCACGGAATGCTGTGACGGCTCGGTAGCGGAACAATAATTGGCCCAAAAAGCCATCGACAGCGCTTGGTGGTTTGCCACAATCGGCGGATGAACCCGCCGGACGCTCCCCCCATCAACCGCCGTTTTTTTATCAAGACCACCACTGCAGGATTGGCCGTGGCCGCCACGGGTAGCGCAGCGCCCAGTGACACCTTAACGCTCGGTGTTATCGGTACTGGTGGCAGGGCGCAGTCGCACTTGTATTCGGTTCACCAATACGGATCGGCCAAGATCGCCGCGATCTGCGATATCTACGAGACCAACCTGCAGCGATCTGCCAAGGTCATCACCGACCGCCAAGGCAAGGCGCCCAAACTGCACACCGATTATCGCAAGCTGTTGGAGGACAAGTCGCTTGATGGTGTCATTACCGCTACGCCGCATCATTGGCATGCGCGGATTACTGTCGATGCGCTTGAGGCGGGCAAAAACATTTACACTGAGAAACCGGCTTCGCATGTCTTTGCCGAGGGCCGGAAAATTGTCGATGCCGCCAAGCGCGCCAAGCGCATTGTGCAGCACGGCACGCAGATGCGCTCAAGCGAGGTGACGCTTGCGGCGGATAAGGTTTTAAAGAGCGGCATGCTCGGCAAGATCGTGCAGGCCAAGGCTTGGGGCGTGGAGCCGCGCGGCGGGTTCCCGCAGCCGGTGGCTGACAGTCCGGTGCCCAATGGGCTGGACTGGAACACTTGGCTCGGCCCAGCGCCGAAGCGGCCTTACAACCGCAACCGGCACCGTGCCTGGAACAATTATCGTGATTACGGCAACGGCGAGATCGGCGGCGACGGCATCCACGACATCGACATGATGCGCTGGGGACTGGGCGCGGAGGAGCATCCTGTGAAGGTCNCCGCGCTGGGCAGCCGTGTGCACGTGAAGGGCGAGGTGGAGTTTCCTGACAACCTCACTGTCACTTGGCTTTATGCGGACGGTCGCACCGCCATTTACGAGAACCGCAATTTTGCCGCGTACAAAATGCACGGCTATGACAACGGCAATATTTTTTATGGCACGAAGGGCTATATGGTTTTCAGCCGGCGCGGCTATTTCCAGACGTACCTTGGCCCCAAGGAGGAGAAAGGCCCGGGGATGGAGGGTGGCGCAGGCAACGAGGCTCACGTCGCCAACTTTCTGGACTGCATCAAGAACGGCCGGCAACCCCGCGCCAACGCCGAGACAACGCACCTCAGCTGCGGCCTAGTGCACTTGGGCGAGATCGCCTACCGGACGGGCCGCACTGTCAATTTCGATCCCAAGACCGAGCAGGTGAAGGGGGACGCTGCCGCGAATACGATGCTGACGAAGAAGTACCGGGCGCCATTTGGTTTTTAGTGCGGAAGTAATTACTCATCCTCAATTACCACCGCTGTGCCGTAGGCCATCATCTCGGCGGCACCGCCCANGATGACGGAGGTCTGGAACTGCANGCTGATGATGGCGTTTGCGCCCAGCNCTTCGGCTTCCACGAGCATGCGGTCGATGGCCTGCTCGCGGCTCTCGGCGAGCAGCTTGGCGTATTCGGACACCTCGCCGCCCACGATATTGCGCAGGCCAGCCATGATGTCCTTGCCCACATGGCGGGCNCGAATGGTATTACCGCGCACCAATCCCAGCACGCGAACGATCTTCTTGCCGGGAATGTCGGGTGCGGTGACGATGATGAATTTTTTTGTGGGTGTAGGCANGGATTCCATAGGGGGTTTGGTTTTGGCGGCGTAAATGANGCCGCAAATGAATAACAACAGGATGANCAGGGTTATGGCCGGGCCGAGCATCCACCACTTGAAAAATCCCTTTTCTTCCCTGTCCCCNTCGGTCTCNGNTTCGTCTTTTGCATTGGCGGTGGCGTTGTCNGAGCGGNTTTGTTCCNNNTGAGCTGGACTNGCACCCGCGGTTTCCCAAGTCAGGNATCCCAGAGCCAGNATCAGGATGAGCGCGAGCTTTTTCATTATTAAATCTTCACGTCCGTGTACTTGTCCGNCTTGGCGGCACGGATACGCTGGAAGAGCACAGTGAAAAACAGGATGCCCAGCCCCAGNAACAGCGNCGGCACACCAATGCGCATCAACATGGGGAACTTGTCTTCTTCATTGCCCGTCTCGGCAAACTTNGCNTCGGNAACCAGTTCAANGCACAACAGGTATGCGCCCGTGCCATACACCAGCAGCACGCCACNCAGGAACANCCACTGTCCCAGACTCGCGCCCGCCCCTNNCTCGGCGCCACGCCGCAGCTTCCTTTTTCCCTCAGTCGTCATCGACTCGCAGTTCATGCTGCCCTCCTGTTGCNGAAGTTCCTTCATTTCCTCCAGTGTTCCGGCACAGGCCTNGCAGTCTTCCAAGATCAGGTCCACNCGCTGACGTTCGGACTGCGTCAACTCGCCTTCGAGATAACCCGAAAGCAGCGGCNCCGTCTNTTTGCAGTNGTGTTTCATTTTAAAAATTTCCCAATGTGCNTGGGAAGCCTGCCCGTTTCTTTCGCGTCCGTTGTCATCATCTATTCCGGGGCATTCGCCACACTTGCCACGCATTCCAACACGTCATCGGCACTACACGCAACCCTTGGCTTTATTCCCAGATAATTCCATTCGACAGTCACTCGTCAGGTGTCACACTTGAGGCATGTCCAACATTCATCGGAGAAAATTTGTTGCCCAAACCGCTGCGGCNGTTGCCATGCCCGCGGTGCTAACGCAGAAGGGNGAGGCCGCCAAAGGGAAGGCCAGCGAGCGTGTGCGCGTGGGCATGGTCGGTGCCGCCGGGCGTGCGGGGTCGTTGAACCGCATCTTCGCGGCGAACAAAAATGTGGAGATTGTGGGCATCGCGGAGATTGATCCGCGGCGTTTGCCGGCGACACTGGAGCATGTGACCAAAGCGCAGGGGCGCAAACCGAAGGCGTTTACAGATTTTCGGAAACTGGTTGATGACCCCAGCATTGACGCATTGTGCGTTGGCACGCCGGATCATTGGCATGCGATCCCGACGATTCTCGGTTGTCTCGCGGGTAAGGATGTTTATGTGGAGAAACCGGACGGGCACGACATCGTGGAGGGGCAGCGGATGGTGGCGGCGATGCGCAAGCACAAGCGCATAGTGCAGATGGGCTCGCAGCATCGCAGCACGGAGCGGATGCAGACGGCGCTAGCGTACATTCGTGAAGGACACTTGGGCAAGTGCCTCGTGGCGAAGGCGTGGGAGAGCAGCCAGCAGGGCAACATCGGCCGCCCGCCCGACGGCGTGGCGCCGAAGGAGGTCGATTACGACATGTGGCTGGGCTCGGCGCCCAAGCGGCCGTTCAACCCACGTCGGTTCCATGGCAGTTGGCGATGGTTTTTCGACTACGGTGCGGGTGACCTCGGCAACGACGGCGTGCATCGGCTGGACATGGCGTTTGCCGCGCTCAGCGCCGCCGTGGAAGCGGAGGGCAAAAAGCCGCTGCGCATGCCGGCCAAGATTAGCGGCACGGGCGGCAAGTGGTATTTCGATGACGCGCAGGAATGGCCCGACACCATGCAGGTGACCTACGAGTATCCCGGCGCGCCACCGCGCATTCTCACCTACGAGATGCGCATTTGGTCGCCGTACAATTACCTCGGCGAAATGGAAGGCAGCGCGGTGTTCGGCGATAAGGGCTACATCATCCTCGGCAACCGCGGCTGGCGCGCCTACGAACGCGGCGGCAAGCTGGTAAAGCAGCACGGCGGCAACAGCGACGCCACGCCGCACGTGCAGGATTTCATCGACTGCATCAAGACACGCAAGCGGCCGTATTGCGACCTCGAAACCGTCGGCCATCCGGCGAGCGTCCTGTGCCATGCCGGCAACATCGCCACGCTGCTCGGACGCACCATAACGTTCGACGCGAAGACGGAGACTTTCGTCGGCGACAAAGAAGCCAACGCCATGCGCGGCCGCAAGGAATGGCGGAAGCCGTGGGTGCTACCGGAGGTTTGAGGAATACTCCCAGCTAAGCCCACCCGTGTGGGGCGATGGCTTCT
>PBPF01000097.1 GCA_002724615.1 Verrucomicrobiales bacterium
GCACCATTGACTTCAGCCAGTTCCGCATCTGCCACCGCGCGGCGTTCGTTCGCCTGCTCAATATCGCGTTCCGCTGACGCCCGCAGTCCGGCGATCTCTCCAAACCTTTCCTGATTAAACTGCAGCCGGTTCTCGTGACGGTCCACCTGCCCCTTCAACTCCAGCCCGCGTTGCTGTGCCTCGCTTACCTCGCGATCCAGTGCCGACAATTGCGCCCGCATTGTCTTGAGTGCTTCCTCCTCCTCGAGGATGCCGCCCGAGTGCCCCGCGATCTCATCGCGCAACTCCTCCAGCCGTCCCCGCAGACTCCCCAGCTCCGATTCCGCCAAGTCAAATTCATGCCGCGCCAATTGCGTGTCCAGATGCTTCAATTCATCCATCAGCTTCTGGTAACGCCGTGCCTTGCCCGCCTGCCGTTGCAGCGAGCCAATCTGCCGCTTCACCTCACGGATCAAGTCCTCCAGTCGCGTCAAGTTCTGCTCCGTGTAATCTAGCTTGCGCAGTGCCTCCTTCTTTTGCTGTTTGAATTTCGTGATGCCAGCCGCTTCCTCGAAGATCACTCGGCGCTCCTGGGCAGAGCTATTGATGATACGCGTAATCTGCCCTTGCGCCATGATCGAGTAACTCGCCTGCCCCACGCCCGTGCCCAAGAACAACTGGCGCACGTCCCGCAGTCGGCATGGCGTGTTGTTGATGAAATACTCGCTGCCTCCGTCGCGGAATACTCGCCGCGTGATCGTCACCTCCGTGTACGCCAAGTCCACACCCGCCGCCTTCAGGTTCTCCTCGTCCACGTCCCCGATCGTCAGTGATACCTCCGCCATCGCCAGAGGTTTACGACTGCGCGTGCCCTCCGTGCCCGAGAAAATCACGTCCGCCATCTCGCCACCCCGCAGCGCTTTGGCCGACTGCTCGCCCAGTACCCAGCGCACCGCATCGGAAATGTTCGACTTGCCGCAGCCGTTGGGACCCACGATCGCCGTAATGCCCGGCTCAAAATTCAGCGAAGTCTTGTCTGCGAACGATTTAAACCCAACCGCTTTCAGGTTCTTCAAATACATGCGGCCTCCTTTTGCCCCCATATCTGGGGTGCTGTAAAGTCAAAATACACAATATGGTGTATCGCTGGTGAGAATGTTATACGCTCCGTTATCCACGGTCAATGCTGAACCCACAAAATATCGCTCTATTTATGGTTTTTCGAGAGTAATTGGCCTGCTTCTCGCAGCGATTTAACCAGCTCTGGGGGCTGAATGACTCGGGCTTCTCCGCCCCACCCCATTACCCACCGTTGAATCTCCACGAGACTCGTCAGCTGCATTTGCAATTCAACCCCACCTCCCTTCAACTCCTTGAGCTTTTGCGATTCATGCCATTCCTTTTCCCGAATATAGTCTGCGATGTTTGGNCTGAATTGAATTACCACATCGAACACCTGGTCGCCCGTAAATACCCCGAAAGCTCCACTCAAGAATTTCTCCAGTGAGAACGACTGGCGACGCTCAAATGTTTCGCCGGTCATGGACACGTCTTCCATTCGGGTCGGCTTGAACACGCGCATGTCACGNCGTTTATGGTCGTAGGCAAAAAGGTACCANTCGCCNTCTATGCAGGCGAGNTGATGCGGNTCGATGATACGCATCTCGGCTTTCTTGACTCGAGGCTTGCGGTAGGANATTTCCATTTGCCGCTGCTGCGTAACTCCGCGNGCCAAAATGTCAAACGTGTCGATGTCCTGCTTGGGAATACCGGTGCTGCGGAAAGTGACACTCTGCCCCCAGTCATCAAGGTTGATGCTGACAGACTCGGGCATCATGTCGGAAATCTTGTCGAACGCCCGCTTTAGCTGTCGCTCAAACACCGTGCCGCGATACTGCTGCAGGGATTTCTCGGCGATGAGCACGGAAAACAACTCGCCCTCNGTAATAACCGCACCCGGAATGGCATCCACCGGGCCGGTGTAAACGAAGCCGCGCCGAGAAGCGTCATACTCCAGCGGCAACTCCCAACGGTCNCGCATAAAGGTGATGTCCCGCGTGATGGTGCGTCGATCAACCTCCAGTTCCTTTGCCAATCCCGTGGCCGTCGGGCAGTCACCATTCAACACGGCCTGGTGAATGCGCAGAATCCNCTCCAACGCTGGACGCGCATGCAGGGTAGTCTTGGAAGCATCCGCCATGGGCGGAGGATATTTTTATACGCGAAGCTTGGAAAGCAATTCCGCGTTGGTCTTGTGCTTGCGCAGCGCGCCAATAAGCGTCTCCATCGCCTCAATGGGATTGAGATCCACCATCGTACGGCGCAGCTTGAAGATNGCATCGATGTGCTCCGGCGGGAAAAGCTTTTCCTCTTTCCGCGTGCCACTCTTGGGGATATCGATGGCNGGAAAGAGCCGTCGNTCAGCCAGCTTGCGATCCAGCACNAGCTCCATATTACCAGTNCCCTTGAACTCCTGAAAAATCAGCTCATCCATACGGCTNCCCGTATCCACCAACGCCGTAGCCAGAATTGTCAAGGAGCCGCCATCCTCCACCTTGCGTGCTGCGGCAAACATTCTTCTCGGNATTTCCAGAGCACGCGCATCAACACCGCCGGACATAGTGCGACCACTGCCGCCNGCGACATTGTTGAAAGCGCGCGACACACGTGTGAGCGAGTCCATCAAAACAAAGACATCGTCTCCGCACTCCACCATTCGCCGGCAACGCTCCACNATAAAGCGCGACAGGCGCACATGCGTATCCAGGTCCATATCGTTAGAGGAAGCGACCACCTCTGCGTCAACTGAACGCTCGAAGTCTGTCACCTCCTCTGGCCGCTCATCAATAAGCATCACGATAACCTTCACGTCAGAATGATTGGCTGTCACCGAGTTACAGATCTGCTTAAGGACAGTCGTTTTGCCAGTACGCGGAGGAGCAACAATGAGACCACGCGTGCCTTTACCGATCGGAGTCACGAGATCAATAATGCGCGTTTCCAACTCGTCTGGATCACGTTCCAGCTGAAATTTTTCAATTGGATCAATCGTCGTAAGGTTTTCAAATCGTGTTTTCTGCACGTATTCGTCATGAGTCATCCCATTGATGGCTTTTATCTCCTTGAGCTGTGGNCTATTGCCCTTGTGCGGCGGACGCAACGAACCCTCAATCTGGACACCCTCACGCAAGTAATTGCGCTTTATCATGTCNGGNGTCACGAAGATGTCGGTGGGCTTAGATTGAAAACGGTTGCCTGGGCTGCGTAGGAACCCAAACCCCTTGTCAGATATTTCCAGAAACCCCTCGCCGGTATCCGGGATGTTCATTGTCTTCGGCATAACTGTG
Source organism: Verrucomicrobiales bacterium (assembly GCA_002724615.1). GTDB lineage: Bacteria > Verrucomicrobiota > Verrucomicrobiia > Limisphaerales > UBA1100 > UBA6614. Next base: position 3,327 of record PBPF01000097.1, read on the forward strand.
CGTTTTCGGTCAGGAAAAATCCTGTCACGGAACTTTTGAGATTATCGAAAACCCGTCCTCGGTACTTGAAGGTTCCTTGGAAGCGGATGCGTTGACGTGTGTATATGGCTCGACGGACCGCTTGGCAATAACAAATTTGGGAGGTTATTCGCGGGTTATTCCCCGGGTGTCTGAACAGGCAATTCCGCCACCGCAGCCTGTGCTTCGGCCGCCAATGGCGTGCTCAAATAACGCTCTCCAGTCGACGGCGCTATAACCACGATGGTTTTACCTTGGTTTTCCTCACGGCCCGCCACCTCCAGTGCCGCCACCACGTTTGCGCCTGTCGATATACCCGCGAGAATGCCTTCTTCCTTTGCCAACCGTCGAGCCATCGCAAATGCATCGTCGTTACTCACCTTGATGCATTCCGTGATCTGCGGGTTGCCNTCGGCATCATTTAAGTGCAGNTTNTCCGGCACAAATCCAGCGCCGGTACCTTGAATCTTGTGCGGCCCAGGGGTTATGTCTTCACCCANCAGCGTCTGCGAAATAACCGGCGAGTCCGCCGGCTCCATTGCGATAGCCTGAAAACTCTCCTTGCGAGGCTTAATCACTTCGTAACATCCTGTGATCGTTCCGCCTGTGCCCACGCCGGCCACAAGAATATCAACTGCCCCATCTGTGTCCTCCCATATCTCCTCCGCAGTTGTTTGTCGGTGAACCTCCGGGTTGGCTGGATTCTCAAACTGCTGAGGAATCCAGGAATTTGGCGTTTTTCCAGCCAATTCATTTGCCATTGCAATAGCCCCCTTCATACCTAGCGGTCCAGGCGTCAATACCAGATCCGCCCCCAGCATCGCCAGCAATGTCCGTCGTTCCAGCGACATCGTCTCTGGCATCGTCAGAATCAACTTGTATCCCTTTGCCGCTGCCACAAAAGCCAGAGCAATCCCCGTGTTTCCACTTGTTGGNTCAATAATAACCGTGTCCTTGGTTAAATCCCCACTCTTCTCGGCCGCATCGATCATCGACATCCCGATTCGATCTTTCACGCTAGCAGCTGGGTTAAAGAACTCGCACTTCAGCAGTACGGTTGCTTCAACCCCTTCCGTCACGCGGTTGAGCCTCACCAAAGGNGTCCGCCCCACGGTCTCNACAATGTCACTATAGATTTTGCCCATGTCAGAAAATCGGGTTCAGCGGGAGCCTGCCCGCGAAATCNTGTATTGGGCAAGGTTTTTTCACAAATCGATTTAATAAACGAGACTCTGAATCATTCTTTATGAGAAGTATTGGCCCAATGTTCTATAAACCAATCGAGCCCCTGCCCGGCCGAAGCCAAGCAGGGGCTCAAAAAGGGGGGGGTGGGAGTTCGCCACGCTCTCTTTCCCAATTGCCGCCATTAGGCACCCGCTCTGCGGGTCGACGACTCCCCGACGCTACTCTCCGTGACATGCGGAGTTGTCGGCCTCATAGNGGGGCCGTTCAGCGCCTTACGGCAACTGAACTATCGAGTGAGGCTTATTCGCCCGCTCAGCACCGGGTTGCGGCCCGGAACCTGCAGACCAGCCAAAGAGACATTTGCAAGTATGTCCACCTCTTTGCCACTTAGCACAAGGTCAGCCACCGCTTGTGACGGTGCGTTGGCCCGTGCGACGGGTCTCGCCTCTTACCTCTCAGGTTGCGTTTCTCTTGCATGGCAGCGCTGCGTTTTTCGCATCGCCACCGGGGTGGAAAGTTTTCACGGCTTCTGTCTTCAAGCGCGTGGCTTTCCCGATGAAAACCCCGACTTTGTCCCGCCAAGGCGGATTTCGGTCGGCTGGCCGTAACCGGCCAACTTTCGGTCCTCACCGTGCTGGTATCACAGTAGCAACCGTCACCCAGTGGGCAACTGCAATTGGATCCGCACTCAGAGCCAGCTTGGATCCTCACTCCGTGATGCAACCCCTCGCGAACTCTTTGACTCAGCCTTCAAGTCCTCCGCTTGGCAAGCCAAGCTGATTTCTTTGTGGAATTGTCTCAGAATTCAGGGCTGCAACACCCAGATGTTTCTTCATCCGAATTTAGGGCGGCTCTTAATTCGCCCCTCACGGCCGAGTCCGCAGTGCATTACAAATCAAACCTGTGCCAGCATAGTGGCTCCAGAAGCCCGGCGGGCTCCCTTCACCCTTTCCCTGTCCGTTCCTCAAGCAAGCCTGAGAGAAGGACCAGCACTGTTCGATTCCCGCGAACTCGGTGAATTCTGCCTTCAATACGATCTCCTTCGAACCGTCACCGCATGGACGACGGCATTCCAGATATCTTGAAGGGGGCTGACCAACCAGCCTGGCCAACCCATTTCTCCCGGTCACCCGGGATTATCCGAGGTCTATCGGATCAACCAAGGTCAATCCTCTATTCCTGTTCTTTCAAAGAACCCTGTCCCTCTTGCGAAGAACGAGTCCAGACTATCATGGATCTATGGATTGCCTACCGTTTCTTATGCACAGTTTATTGACGGTATGTAATTAAGCTAATTACATCTATTCACGTGTTAAATCTCCTTGTATTCATGAAGATTCATTACAATCAGGGAAATCGGCTAGTCTTAATGGACTGTTTGTGAATAAAAAAATGTGAACAAACTAACAGCCTTGCCGGCTCGAGGGCTGTTTTCAGATCACAAAAAAACCCGCACTTGGCGGGTCAATCGTTAGACATTTAGTCTATCATTATTTCCCAGAATCTTTGTTCTTCTGAGCGGCCTTGCGTCGTTTAAGATAGTTCTCGCGGCGGCGGCGCTTCTCGGCTTTGTTGTATTGTTTGCCCATAACTGTTGCTTTACAGGGGTTCTGTTTCGCGTTTGTTTCGGGAGGGACTATGCAGACTTTGCGCATTTGCTTCAATGGTTTTTTTATTATCCTGGGACTTGCGACAACGAGCTGCAGTTCGACAAGTGGACCAGTGCCGGGCGGCAAAGAGGGGGCGATGTTATATATTTTTGTCGAGTCGGCATCGCGCGACCCTGACTTGACGCGCAGACTGGAATGGCACCGAACAAACCCGCAGGAGTCTTTTGTTGAAAGGGAGCCAGTGATGCAACCATTGTCCGTTTTATCAAAAGCATTAATTCATGATTCAAAAGCAGGCGGGCAAGTGGCGGAATTACAGTTTAACCGGCGCGGCAAGCATTTACTGGAGGCGATGACGATTGAACAACGGGGGCGACGATTGTTTTTTGTGGCTTGGTACCTTCAGAACAAGGATGACAAAAATGTAACAGCACGCTGTGTAGGCGTGCACGCGCTACGCCAAGTGAATGCAGATGGGCGGTTATTTTTTACGCCCGACTTGCCCGCGGTTGAGGCAGTCCGCCTGATTGCGTCATTTAACAAAACTGCGAAGGCGTTACAGCGGTAACAATGATGCCGGCCTGCAAAATCACCGTGTTTTCCCTGATCATGATTTTGCTCATGTCACTCGGCTGCATGCACGAATCAATGGAAGTCTCAGCTGAGGAACTCACAAACAAGGCAGCGGACAACAACCAACCGGCGCCGTCATTGCCACTGGCTTTTCAGTTACCAACAACCAACAGAGCCCTATTGGCAAAAGGTGGCGAACAAACATTTTTCACGAAGACTGGACCGGAAAAACATTGGAGCAGCGGGGCCTACGGATGCGTCCGCAATTCCGGCGGGAGTATGCACGAAGGGATCGATATTCGCAGCCTGAGCCGTGACAAGGCGGGTGAAGCGATTGACACGGTAATGGCAGCGGCACCGGGCAAGGTTGCCTTTGCAAATAGGCGAAGTGGGGCTTCTTCTTACGGAAAGTATCTGGTGCTACTGCACGAAGGCGAGAAACTGGAAGTTTACACATTGTATGCACATTTAAAATCCATCGAAACAAGACTTCTGCCAGGGGTAAAGGTAGCAGCCGGGGAAGTGGTGGGGGTGATGGGCCGCACAGCAAACCATGATATCCCGAAGGAACGAGCTCATTTGCACTTCGAAATCGGATTTGTGGGCTCACGGGATTTCGACTCATGGATGAAACGCCATTACAAGGATCCAAACTTCAACAAGTTTGGCAACTGGCATGGCTACAACCTGCTAGGATTGGATCCTTCGATAATTCTGAGAGCCCGCAGTGATCCGGATTACCAATTTGCCACGGTGGTTGCCGGTCTACCTGAATTGATGCGGCTGCGCGTGCGGGGCTCAAAACTACCATTGGCGTTGCGTTTATCTGGATTAATGGTGACCACCCCACATGGAGAAATAGCGAATCCCGCAGGATATGAAATCGCGGTTAATGCAAATGGGACTCCCATCCGAATTCATCCTCTTCCAAAATGGCCGGGAACGACCAAAGCGCGTTACGAACTAGCCTCGGTAAACAATGAAATCGCCACGAAACACCGGTGCCGAAAGCTAATTTTCCGAAAAGGTGCTAAATGGGTGCTGATGGATAGCGGCCATAAGTTGGCAGACCTGCTCTCAATGGGCGCGTCCGACTAGGTTCTAAACAAAGGACTCGGTAAAAAAGCCGCTTGCGCAGAGCGCTTCACTTCTCTATCTTCCCGCCGCTTTGGAATATCGACTTTCAGAACGAGCGGCCTCGCTGGCACCTTCGTTGACCTTGGCCATAACGGCCAAGGCCAAGGAACTGCGTGCGGCGGGGGAGGACGTAATCGGCTTTGGTGCAGGAGAGCCAGATTTCGACACGCCACAACACATCAAGGATGCGGCAGCACAAGCGCTGGCAGATGGATTCACTAAATACACACCCGCAAGCGGCACACCTGAGCTGCGACAAGCTGCAGCCGAGAAGTTTGCAGCAGACAATGGCCTAGAGTATGACCCCGCACAAATCATAGTGTCCTGCGGCGGCAAGCATTCATGCTATAACGTGATGATGGCCGTATGCCAACCCGGCGATGAGGTGATTATCCCGGCACCGTTCTGGCTGAGCTACCCCGAAATGGCCAAACTGGCGGGTGCGACGCCGGTAATTCTAGAGACCACCGACGAGACTGAATTTAAGTTAACGCCCGACCAATTACGTGAGGCGATCACTGACAAAACACGAGTAGTAATTCTAAACAGCCCAAGCAACCCGACGGGCTCGGTCTACACACCTGATGAGACAAAGGCGATCGGCGACGTCTGCGTGGAAAAAGGCGTACTCATCATGAGTGATGAGATTTACGAGAAACTGCTGTACGGCGGGGCAGAATTTAAAAGTGTGGCCAGTTTTTCGGCGGAGCATCAAGCCCATACAATCATCGTGCACGGGCTGGCGAAGGCATACTCGATGACAGGCTGGCGGATTGGATTCACTGCAGCACCACTGCCGATTGCCAAGGCCATAGGAGCAATACAAAGCCATAGCACAAGCAACCCAACGAGCTTTGCCCAAAGCGGTGCTGTGCAAGCACTGCGCGGACCACAAGATCACATTGGTGAGTGGCTGGCTCATTTCAGTAAACGGCGAGATTACGCGTATGGCCGACTAAACGCGATGGATGGCATCTCCTGCGTTAATGCACTTGGCGCGTTTTACTTGTTCCCAAACATTTCGGGTTCCGGCATGAAATCAGGAGAGTTTTGTGAGCGCTTGCTTGCGGAACAGAAAGTTGCGGCAGTGCCGGGTGTGGCGTTCGGATCTGATGACTATATGCGGATCAGTTACGCGACGAGCATGGAGAACATCGAGAAAGGCCTCGATCGGCTGGAAGCATTCATTAAAGGACTCTAGCCCTATTTAAAGCGACCACGACGGAATAATATCGTGATGAATTTCAGCCGGCAATTCGCCGGCTTTTTTCTTTTTCTCTGCTAACAGCCCTATCATTGCGGCATTGTCGGTGCAAAGTGTGCCGGGAGCCAGTCGGAGGGGGATACCACTATCATCACAGGCAGCAGTTAATGCGGAACGCAATGCACGATTGCAGGTAACCCCGCCAGAAGCAGTTACACAAGAAAGCCCTTCGCGGCAAGCTGCTCGAATGGTTTTTTGAACAAGCACATCCACAATCGCAGCCTGTATGCTTGCGCACAGATGAGGCAGCTCCGTGTTTTCGACTTTCAGCTCGGGATGGTTGTCGAGGTAATACCGGACAGAGGTTTTCAGGCCGCTAAAGCTGAAATTGTTGTTTTGATTTTCTAGAAGAGGCCGCGGAAATTCATAGCGTTTCGGGTCTCCGTTTTCCGCAAGGCGGTCAATTTGTGGTCCTCCCGGATAAGCAAGACCAAGCAACTTTGCGGTCTTGTCAAAGCACTCACCAGCCGCGTCGTCAAGAGTGCCGCCAAGAACTGTATGGTCACCGAATCTGCGAACGCATACAAGATGCGTA
>PBPF01000098.1 GCA_002724615.1 Verrucomicrobiales bacterium
GATGACGCACGTCGGGCACATGCCAGGAAAAGTGCAGATGCCCCAGCTGAATGGCGTCCTCCTCTATAACCTCTCGCGCTGCGGTTTGGCGCGGCTCGGCCGGAAGAAGTAGAGGGGGCTGTGGCTTGGCCTTGTTGTCGGCAAATGCCTTGCCTATTTGGTCAATGACGACCTCGGCATCGACGTCACCAACGACCACGAAAAACATGTTGGCTGGCGTGTAACGGGCACGGTAATAGCCAACGATGTCGTCGCGCTGCAGCAACGCAAAAACGTCGGGATAACCAATGACAGTGTGCCGGTAGGGGCTAGTGGTGTAGGCGACCTCAAAAAGCCGGCGACTGGCGCGGCGACCGGGGTCGTCATGACCCATGTCGATCTCGCGTCGGATGACATCGAGTTCCTTTGCCAGCTCGTCCTCCGGCAGCGTAGCGTTCTGCATTATATCACACAGGATGTCGATCGCGACGGTCGCGCCATCATTGGGAGCGTCGATGTAGTAAACCGTGCGATCGAAGGAGGTGTAGGCGTTCATGTAACCGCCAGCCTCCTGCACCTCCTGTTCAATACGGCCCAACTCGCGTGTCTCAGTACCCTTGAACAGCATATGCTCAAGGATATGCGACAGTCCCGCACCAAGCCACTCGCCCTCATGGACGCTGCCAGTCTTGGCCCATGCCTGAGCGGAGACAACCGGCGCGCTGTGATCCTCACGCACGACAATCACCAAGCCGTTATCGAGCGCTACCATGCGAGTATCGGCAGCGGAGCTGGTTTCAGGTTGCGCCATGCGCGCGGAGATTAGCTCGGGGAATTACGCGAGGCGAGCGTGAATGCCGTCAATTCTTGTCAGAAGACTCCGACTTTGGCGTGTGTCCGCGCTTGGACTTGCCGCGAGCAGGCGTGTTGCTTCGCCCCGGATGCAGCGAAGACGGCTTCACGGCTACCGGCTGGAAAGGCTTGCAGAAGGCCTCCTTAAAATCATATCCACCAGCGAAATCTTCTCGCCGATCCTCAGCGGTCTTGGCCAGCAACTGCACCTCCACCATGTTGAAAACCAGCTCCCCAAAATCCTCGCAACGATGAATTCCCCATTCGCCCAGCACGAAAAACGCCATCGGACCATACTGCTCAAGCGCGTAAGCCCGCAGCCCCCCGAGCAACTCCTGACCGGAAACATGGCGCACCTGGCCCTCCTCCTGCTTGGAGATGGACTGCTGCGTGTAGTCGAGGCCCTCGCGTAAAAAATGATACGCGTCGCAATGGTAACGCGGGTCGCGCGCAACCATCGACTCCAGCACCTCATCAAAGCCCTGGTTTGCCATGTTAATCCTGTGCCCTTTCCGACGCGTTGGACGTCGGCATCGCAGCCCCAATGCTTTGCGCTCCACGCCAAGCTTGGACTGCCCAACCCACCAAGATTAGTAGCAGCACAATAGCCAGCACGCGCTGCTCCTGCGTGGTGAGGAATTTCATGGGCCAAACTAGCACAAGCGCTACTTGGCCGCAATGTTTACTAACCTATTCGGCACGACGATCACTTTCTTTAGCTCTTTTCCTTCAAGGAATGGCCTAACCTTTTCACAGGCCAAGGCGAGCTTTTCGATTTCGTCGTGTGGCGCATCCGGCGCGATGGTGATATGGCCGCGCAGCTTGCCGTTTACCTGCACGGGAAACTCGATAGTGTCCTCGACGAGCAGCGCCTCGTCGTGCTCCGGCCATGCCGCGTAGGCCAGCGTGTCACCGGGCACATCGCCCAACCGGCTGGCCAGTTCCTCCGCCAAGTGGGGCGCGAAAGGGTTCAGCAATAGCAGGAATGTCCGCAGCGTCTGGCGCGGCTTCGTTTTCCAGCCGGAAGCTTCGTTCACAAAAATCATTAGCGCGGAAATCGCCGTATTGTAGCGCATGCCCTCGAGATCCTCCGTCACCTTTTTGATGCATGCGTGCAGCACCTTAAGTTGTTCGGCCGTCGGCTCTGTGCCGGTGATGGACTCGTCGATCTTGATCAAGTCCAGCAGTGCCGCCCCGTCCCTGCCATCAGTCACCTGGGCCTGCTCCATTTCGGTGAAGCTCGATTCATCTACAAACAACCGCCACACGCGTCCAAGGAAACGATACACGCCGGCTACCCCCTCCGTGTTCCAAGGTTTCATCATCTCCAGTGGCCCCATGAACATTTCGTACAGCCGAAAAGCGTCTGCCCCATAGTCCGCAAGCACCACATCCGGGTTAATTACATTGCCGCGGCTCTTGCTCATCTTCTGGCCATCCTCGCCCAGAATGATTCCCTGATTCACCAGTTTGTAAAATGGCTCCGCCGTCGATACGTGCCCCAAGTCAAACAACACCTTGTGCCAAAACCGCGCATACAGCAAATGCAGCACCGCATGCTCGGTTCCGCCCACGTAAAGGTCCACGCCGTTGTCGCCCATCCAGTAGCGCTCCGCTTCCTCGCCCACAAAACGCTCCCCGTTCCGCGCGTCCAGGTATCGCAAATAATACCAGCAGCTCCCCGCCCATTGTGGCATCGTGTTCGTCTCACGTGTCAGGCCATCGGGCAGATTGACCCAGTCCTGCGAGCGTGCCAGCGGAGGGTCGCCCTCCTCAGTCGGTTTGTAGTCATCCAACTCCGGCGGCAGCACCGGCAACTCGCTCTCTGGAAGAGCCTCGTGATGACCGTCGCGCCACACGATGGGAAACGGCTCGCCCCAATACCGCTGCCGGCTGAACAGCCAATCGCGCAGTTTAAAATTGATCGTCCGCTCCCCGCATCCCTTCTCCTCCAGCCAATTGATGATCCGGGTCTTTGCCTCCGCCGTTGGCAGCCCACTCAGGAAACCGGAGTTCATGCTCTCTCCGTCGCCCGTGAACCCAACCGANTCACCCCCGTCCGGTGCCTTCACCACCGCACGCACGTCCAGGTCAAACTTCCGTGCAAACTCAAGGTCCCGCTGATCGTGTCCCGGCACCGCCATGATCGCCCCCGTCCCGTAACTCGCCAGAACGTAGTCCGCGATCCAGATCGGAATCTCCTCATCATTCACCGGGTTCACCGCATGCGCACCGATGAACACGCCCGTCTTCTCCTTCGCCAACTCCGTCCGTTCCAAGTCGCTCTTCCGCGCCGCCGCTGCCCGGTATTCCTCCACCGCCGCCCGACATTCTTCCGTCGTCAACGCATCCACCAGCTCATGCTCTGGCGACAACACCATGTACGTCGCTCCAAACAAAGTATCCGGCCGCGTCGTGAACACCTCCAACGGGCACTGTGAATCGCCAACCGCAAACCGCACTTGCGCCCCCTCGCTGCGCCCGATCCAATTCCGCTGCATCTCCTTGAGTGAATCACTCCAATCAATCGTCTCCAAGTCATCCAACAACCGCTGCGCATACGCCGTGATCCGCAACATCCATTGCCGCATCGGCCGCCGTACCACTGGGTGCCCCCCCACCTCGCTCTTTCCGTCCACCACCTCCTCATTAGCCAAAACCGTTCCCAACTCCGGACACCAGTTCACCGGCGCATCCGAGACAAANGCCANTCGTTTGCCATCCCGGAACTCCCGNCGTTCCNCCTCCGACTCCANCCCCTCAGGATACTCCAAAGTCTCAATCGACTCCGCCTTGTTCGACACCGGGTTGAACCAAGAATTATACAACTGCAAAAAAATCCACTGGCTCCACTGGAAATANCCCGGGTCAGTCGTGTCCACCTCCCGCCTCCAGTCATAACTAAACCCCAAGCTCTGAATCTGCCGCCGGAAATTGGAAACATTCTCCTCCGTCGTCACTCGTGGGTGCTGCCCCGTCTTGATCGCATACTGCTCCGCCGGCAACCCAAACGCATCCCATCCCATCGGATGCAACACATGCCGNCCCTGCATCCGTAAAAACCGCGCCGTGATATCCGTCGCCGTGTAACCCTCCGGATGCCCCACATGCAGACCCGCGCCCGAAGGATATGGAAACATATCCAAAATATAATACTTCGACAGCCCCTCCGGCGGCGTCCCTGCATGGCGCACCCCAAACGGATGCCCCTCCGGCACCGCCTCCCCNGGGTTGAACGCCCGAAACGTCTCCCCTCCGACCCAGNGCTCCTGCCACTTGGCCTCAATTAAATCAAACGGATACTGTCGCCGCATGCCCGCCATAAAGCGCGCGATCATGCGCAAAAGGAAATCTCAGGGCAATGTTGAATCACCAATACCGGCCCAATCATTGCGGAGATATGCAAAACTGGGCTCAATGGTTACCGCTTTCAGCTTTTCTCCGGAAGAATTGCCCACTAGACTCCTCGCAGCTGTTACAGGAGGTAGACCATGGAATTCTTCAACTGGATTAATTCGCCAGAAGCTTGGATTGCGCTGGGCACGTTAACCATTCTGGAAATCGTGCTGGGCATCGACAATATCATCTTCATCACCATCCTCGTCGACAAACTGCCAGAAGAACAAAGGCAACGAGGTCGAGTAATCGGACTGGGAATGGCCATGGTCATGCGGGTGGCACTGCTGTTGTGTATCAGCTGGATCATGCATGCCCAAGGTACCGTGTTTACCATCGGCCATGTGGATCCCGACAAAAAGGCCGTTGCCGAGCAATTGGTGAAAGACAAATCTCTCATCGAAGACACCACCGACCCCGAAGAACTAAAAACTTATCGCGAAGCCCAGAAAGTCCAGTGGCGGCTCATCTCGTGGCGGGACATTATTCTGCTGCTGGGCGGATTGTTTCTGGTTTTCAAAAGCACACGAGAAATCCACCACAGCCTTGAAGGCACCACAGGGGAATCCAAGACTCCTCGCAAGGCGAGTTTTGCGCTGGTTATCACGCAGATTGCCATCATTGACATCATCTTCTCGCTCGACTCAGTCATCACGGCAGTAGGCATGGCCGAGCACGTACCCGTGATGATCATCGCCATTATCATCGCCGTTGGCATCATGATGATTTTTGCCAAGACCATCGGTGACTTTGTGGAGAATCGCCCCACCCTTAAGATGTTGGCCCTCTCCTTCCTCATTCTTATCGGTGTCGCTCTTCTGGGCGAGGGATTGGAGCTTCACATCCCCAAGGGCTACATCTACTTTGCCATGGCTTTCTCCGTGATCGTTGAACTGCTGAACCTGCGTCTCCGCAAAAAACGCGAGCAGACACTGCACTTGCACCACGTAATACCCCAGGAAAAACAAAACAAGGACTGAAATATCTAAAGTCCCTGCAGCCTTTTGGCTATTTTAGCACACAGCTTTGCGAAGCCACCCTCTTGTACTGGCTGAATAGGCATTGCGGCAAGTCGTCGAAATTGTTAGGGTTCATGCTTATGCTGACACGCAATCTTTCTCTTGGCATCGCCATTGGGGCGGTGCAATTGGGCTCGGTTTTTGCGGCGGAGAAGCCGGTGAGTTATTACGAGGATATCCGACCGATCCTGCAGGCGAATTGTCAGGGATGCCACCAACCGGCCAAGGACAAGGGCGGGTATGTGATGACAGAATTCAAGTCGCTGCTTGCGGGTGGAGATTCAGAGAAGACTGCGGTGGTGCCAAAGGACGCAGCAAAGAGCCACTTGTTCGCATTGATCACGCCCAACGCAAAGGGCGAGGCGGAGATGCCGAAGGGGAAGAAACCGCTGTCAAAAGCAGATGTGGAATTGATCGCCAAATGGATCGCGGCGGGCGCGGCAGATGATACGCCAACCAATGCGCGCACACGGTTCGACGTGGACAACCCTCC
>PBPF01000099.1 GCA_002724615.1 Verrucomicrobiales bacterium
ATAAAAGAGGCGGCGTTCCTCGTCGAGAGTGTCTTCTTCCATGGAACGGGTGTGTGGCAGGAGTCCTTCCTCGCAGCCGACGAGGTAGACGTGGGGGAACTCGAGGCCTTTGCAGCTATGGGTGGTGATGAGGGTGACGGCGTCGCCGGCTTCTTCCTTTTCGTTTTCACGCTCGGCATCGAGTGTGAGGTCGTCGAGAAAACGGGTGAGGCGTTCGGCGGGTGGGAGTGTGTCCAGATCGTCCATGGTGGCGATGAGGTCTTTTAAATTGCGCATACGATTCTCGGCGGCCTCGGGATCTTTCTCGCCCTTGCGCAGTTCGGCGGCGTAGTCAATTGCGGCTAGAAATTCCTCGGCCCAGCGGGATAGAGCGAGGCGCTCGCCTTTTAACGGCGCGCGGGTGGACTCGATGAGGGTGATAAAATCTTCAATGGAGCGGCGGGTTCGGGGCTGGAAGTCAGCACGGACGAGGTCCTTGTTCATGGCGCTCCACACGCTGCATTTGTGGAGTTGGCTGGCGGCGAGGAGGCGTTCCATGGTGACATCGCTCAGGCCGCGGGCGGGGATGTTGGCGATGCGTAGAAGGCTGGCGTCGTCGTTGGGGTTGATGAGGGTCTTTAGGTAGGCGAGGAAGTCGCGGATTTCGCGGCGGTCAAAAAAGCTCTGTCCTCCAATTAGATGGTAGCGAACGCCAGCCGCGCGCAGGGCGGTCTCCAGCGGGCGCGCTTGAATATTGGTGCGGAAGAGGATGGCGTGCTCGCGCCAGGGGATGCGGCGGGCCATGCGGTTGAATTCGATCTCGTCCACGACGGTGCGGGCCTCTTCCTCTTCGTCGGCGAAGGCCTGCAGCCTGATCAATTCGCCACGGCCGTTGGCGCTCCAGAGCTGCTTGGGGCGTCGGCGGGGATTGTGGCGGATAACGGCGTTGGCGGCTTCAAGAATAGTATTGGTGGAGCGGTAGTTTTGCTCGAGCTTGATGACCTTGACGCCGGGGAAATGGTCCTCAAGGTTCAACAGGTTGGAGACATCGGCCCCGCGCCAGCCGTAGATGCTTTGGTCGTCGTCGCCCACCACGCACACGTTGCGATGCTCAGCGGCCAGCGCGCGCATTAGCTCGAATTGCGCAGTGTTGGTATCCTGATATTCATCGACCATCACGTATAGGTAGCGGGCGCGGCATTGCTCGAGGGCTTCGGGGTGTTCCTCGAACAGGCGCAGGGTGAGCACGAGCAGGTCGTCGAAGTCTACTGCGTTGCAAGCCTTGAGGGCGGTGTCGTAGCGGCGGCGCAGTGTCTCGGCCATGGCGAGGCTATCTTCGTTGGCGAAGATGCGACCGCCGGGCCCGGCGTTTTTAATACGGCTGAGTAATGCATGCAGTTCGCGTGGGTCGGCCTTGACGTCCTTGCCGGTGATGGCTGCGAGGATCTTCTTAACCACGCCAAGTTGCTCACTCTCGTTGTAGATGACGAAGTTGCGCTTGTAGCCAAGTTTTTCGATGTGACGGCGGAGGATGCGTACGCAGAGGGAATGAAAGGTGCAGATTGTGGGCTTGGGTGGCGGGCCATCATCGCGCGCGCGCGGTTTGGGGAGGAGCTTAGCGACGCGCTGCTGCATTTCGCGCGCAGCCTTGTTGGTGAAAGTGACGGCGAGGATATTGCCGGGCGCAATGCCGCGGTCGACCATGTGCGCAACGCGATGGGTGAGCGTGCGGGTCTTGCCCGTGCCGGCACCTGCGAGGATGAGCACGGGTCCCTCGAGAGTGGCGGCGGCCTCGCGTTGCTGGGGGTTGAGTCCGGAGAGATCGGCCATGGCCGCCGGGAGTTAACCGGAGCCACAGCATGTAGCCAATGGGAAGTTAGTCACAGTTCCAGAAACCAGTTCCAAGCTCGTTGGCGACCGATTGCTGGAAGCTGTTTTTGTCCTCTACTTACGCAGGTCGTAGGCAAACAAGGTGTCCTGATCCTTTAGGTAAAGGACGCCGTCGCTGACAACGGGATGGCTCCAGGCGCGTGAACGTGTGCGGTCGGGTTGTTCGAAGCTGCTGATCTCCTTGTATGCCTTGGGATTGAGCTCCACAAGCGACACGGGACCGCGCTCAGTGCGCAGGATAATCTTGTTATCCACGACGACGATGGCGCCTTTGCCGGCACTGCGTTCGTTCCACATCACCTTGCCCGTGGCCAGATGGATGCAGGAGAGCTGGTTGCCGTTGGAGCCGTAGACATACTCGCCCACACGGACCACGCCGCCGTGGTGGTTGGCCATGCCGGCGCCGCCGGCGTGCTGGTAGATTTGCTCGGCCTTGAAGCTGTTGCCGTCATAGCTGACCTTGAAGCCATTGCAGCCGACACTGTAAGCGCTGGTGACGAACAGGTGGCCCTTGTCAAAAATCGGCGTGCTGACAACGGCGGTGCGTCCCTTGCGCGGGGCTTGCCAGAGCAGCTTGCCGGTCTTGGCATCGATGCCGGCCACGCTTTCGCCGGTGAGCTGAATGTATTGTCGGATGCCGCCGAATTCGCGGATGATCAGAGACGAGTAGCCGGCGCGATCCCGGAAATCTTTGCAGCGCCAGATTTCTTTGCCGTTGTCCTTGTTCAAGGCGACTACTGCGCCTTGTGTGCCTCCCGGCGTGATGAGGATCTGTCCGCCATCAACCAGCGGCGACTCGCTCCAGCGCCAGCCGCTCATCATTTCTCCGCCAAAATCCTTCGCCACATTTACGCGCCATGTCTCCTTGCCGGTCTTGGCATCCGCGCAAATAAGGTCGCCCTGCTGTCCCAAGGCGTACACCTTGCCATCGGCTACGGTTGGTGTGGAGCGTGGGCCGGGGTACTTTCGATGTCCGCCCGGTTCACCAATGCGCGTTTTCCACAAGGTTTTGCCAGTGGTGTTTAAAGCGATGAGATAACAGGCGTCCTCAAGGTCGCCGAGCGTGTAGATGATGCCTTTGGCGACAGCGAGGCTGGAATAGCCCGCGCCCACGCCTTTCGCACGCCAGAGAATCTTGGGGCCTTCCTCCGGCCATTCATCGAGAAGGTTTTTCTCGGGATTAACGCCGTCACGGTTGGGCCCGCGCCATTGCGGCCAGTCGATGGCCACGGCGTTGATAGTAATGGAGATAGCGGTGATGGAGAGGATGGTCTGGATGTTTTTCATGATAGCTCCGTTGACGTTCGGGTGTCCTCCATTGGACGTCGAACGGTTCGCGGTGGCTTCAATAGAATAGCTACGCGCGGCTGTCCAGCCTCAACGCTGCCAATACTGGGTGTAATGGCCGTTGGATTGCGGCATCATGAATGTCATGCGACCGGGGAGGCAGTTATCGTAGTGGTAGGGGTACATCGGGGTTGGTATGCCCGGCTGCGGCACAGGCAGGAGTTGCTGGATGGCTTGGGCATTGACTGGAAACATGGCCGTCATCGTCCGTGCAGCAGGGGGAGCAGGATATTGCGGATTTTCCTCCTGGGCTATGGGCAGACCAGTGACGGGATGCAGTTGTGGCCGTGGGGGGCGGGCAGTGGGGAATGCGCCGACCTGTTGGTTGAGGAACGCGGTGTTGGCAGGCACGGGGGGCATGGCGGCTAGGCGACCCCAGACGACGCGCCCGGTTTTGAACCAGTGACCGATCCGGTTTTCCACCGAGTTTTGCCAGCGGGCGGTCTGGAGGTGATGCGCGGCGGCAAACCGATTGGCGGGCGCATGGAAAACAGAGGCGATGCCCCGCAGTGCGTCTTGGGTCCAAACAGCTTTCTCGGTCGAGAACTTGGCATGCAATTGCCTCAAGGTCTCCCGGGTGAAGTGTTGGAAGGCAATGCGCGCGGGCACGATGTCGCCATTCATCACCGGCGGCGCGATTGCCTGCGGGGTGGCTGGATAATGATGGATGTAGACTTGATTGGCGACGTTCAGAACAATGCCAACGCGGTTGGGGGCCCAAGCACCATCGCGTCGGACTTGCGCGTTGAGGACGGTGCCGTCCTTGAACTTGATCTCGCGTGCCTCCAGCGTGAAGGCCATGGCAGCGAGCAGCATGGTAGTCAGGATTATTTTCATGGGTCTGCGATTTGGGTTTGTGTTTGCGATACGGGAGGAGAAACCACTTTGCCCGACGGTTTCATGATGTTGAGGATAATGGAGATGACGATTGCCAGTGCAAAAGTCACAAAGGCGAGTTGGTCCGCGGTGGCGGGTTCAATGGGTTGTGGCAGGGTGCTGTCCCACACGTGCTTGATGAAGGACCACGGCAGGCCTTCCTGCCCGAGCTGCGCCTTGATCTCCCAATGCCAGTCGGTCAACACGCAGTAGCCCCAACCGCGCCACATGCCCAGCCCGAACCATGAGGCGCCCACGAGCCCGCAGAATGCCAGATGCATTCGGCGGTAGCGACTGGGAATCCAGCCCAGCACACAGATGGCGATGATGCCGAGATGGATGATGTAAAACAGAATGTCCAGCAACTGCAGCATGACCTCGATAAAAAACAGTCTGCCCGACTGGAGCCTGGAGGGATTGCCTCAAACAACAGGTTGTCTGCCCAAGTTTAAAGTACCACCAATTGGGGGATTTGCAAGGGGCGGCGTCAGGGGGTCAACCGGAAGGCGTGATCTTGGAGTTGCTCGCGCCACCGGTTGAGATAACTGGCCTGATGCCAGAGTTGCTCGGCCTCGTTTAGGGATTCGGCGGTTCCCCATCGGTCGTTGAGCGACTGGAGTTGCGTGTCCAGTGCGGTAAGTTTTGTCGTGATGGATTGCTGTAGTGCGGTCACTTGATCAAGAAGTTCCAGTGCACGTGGGAGTGCGCGGGCCTTAACGATGGGGGAGGTCTGTGCTTCCTGTTTCTGGATAAACTCGCCCACCGGCTTTAGGAGCGCGCCCACCTCGAGGAATAACTCAGCGGTTTCGGGGGGGATGTCGTGAACCTCCGGTGGTTTCTCGCCACGCTCAAGTGTCAACAGGTGCGCGAGGCGCCGACGTGTGTCACGCAGGGTGTCGTGGGCGTTGTTGAATTCCGCGAAGCGTTTTTGAGCTGCCTCCTTCTCGGCGGCATCGGCCATCTGGTCAGGGTGGGTGGCGGCGGCAAGGGAGAGGTATTTCTCCTTCAATGCCGCAGTGTCCAGCCAAGGGCGGCGCGGCTCGTCGAGGAGCGCGAAGCAGTCCATCAAGCGCTGAAGCTTTCGCCGCAGGAACAGGTAGTGGCGGCGTTGGGGTTATTCACCTTGAAGCCGGCGTCCTCAAGGCTTTCGCTGTAGTCCAGTTCACTTCCGGTCACGTACAGTGCGCTCTTGGGATCTACCACCACTTGCACGCCTTGGGACTCCACGAGGATGTCGCGGTTGGCGGGGGCATCTTGCAGGTCCATCTTGTACTGGAGCCCGCTGCAGCCGCCGCCGATTACCGCCACGCGCAGAACACCCTGCGGTCGGCCTTGCCGCTCCAGCAGTGATGTCACTTTGCCCGCCGCGGACTGGGTCAGCTTCACCAGACGCTCGTCACCTGTGCGCCAGTTGGCATTGCCATCCTCGGTCCTGCGTGTTTTGCCCGCGAGCATGGGGGGAGGTTATCGCAAACGACGTCTCGTGGCGAGCTTGCAACGGTGCCGGTTACTTGCCACTGAATACCGGCTTCACCTTGGCCCGGTCATACAGGTCCTTCCAGTCCTTGCCAATCTCTGGTGACAGGATGGAGGTCGTGACGCCCGGTTCAAAGTACGGGTAGCCGTTGTCCTTCATGAACAGTCGCAGCATGAAGTTCACGCCTCCGTTGGCCACGTACATTCGTCGACCATCGGGCCAGCGTGTCTCCAGCAAGCGCGGAGGGTTGGGACGCGACTTGGGCTTGGGAATGGCCAGCGCTTTCACCTGCTCGTGGTCCAGTTCAACACCCAGACCCGGCCCGTCGGGGATTGGTGTGCGGCCGTTCTTCACCACGATGGGCTTCTTCAGCAGCGTGTGCGTGTAAAGCTGATGGCAGTTCACCGCCGGCCAGATGGCATGGCTGTTTACCGCACCGAAATGCAGACTCCATGCGGCCGTGATGCTGCTGCCCACGATTTGCAACCAGAACGGCATGTCCGCCATCGCCGCCACCGTGCCTTGGCGCATCACGCGATTTGCGCCACCGCCAATCACGAACCCGTGGCAGATTGGATTCCGGAGCGCGAAGATTGCCTCCGGCCAACCGTAGTGGTGTGCAACCTTGGCTGTGGTGTTCTTGACGATACTCATCCCGTCGGGAATGTTGTCCTGCGCGATGGGCGTCTCTACCATCTTGGTGATCGCGTATTTCTCAACCGCCTTCAAGATGGGGATTCCGCGCTCTGCGTCCAGAAGCGTGTTATTGTAGTCGAACGTGATCGAAAAACCTTTCGACGAAGCCATGTCGCCCTGTCGTGCCTGTTCCCAAATATCAAACCACGGTCGGCCCTTTGTTTTGAATGCAAGATAGCCGTTTGCCGCCGCTGTCTTTGCCTCGCTGGCCACATCTTCCGGCGGCATGTCAATATTCCACCAACCCAAGGGCGTGTCCTTGTGCACTTGCTTGCCCAACAGCGCATGTACCGGCACATCCATGGCGCGCCCCACGGCATCAAACAAAGCCATCTGTAGCCCTGCTCCAAGTTCGTCGTCCCACATGATCGCTGCAGCGTTTTTGCCTTTTGCAAAGGCCACATTTTTGTCCTCGGTGGCGCGGAACGTGTAATGCAGAAGTGTCTCGCCAAACCCCACATGCCCCGAAGCCAGTTCCACTTGGAATACCTCAATGTATTTCCAATGTGGCAATTCCCGCGCCATGTTCCGAGCCGGCACAGTGCGGTAAGGCACCTTCACCGTCGTGCGTGTGATGTTCTTGACCCGCAACCCCGGTTCATTGGCTCCCGGGCGCGCCGCTGGTTTCGGCTGTGCCCTGCCGAGCCACGGCGCGAATGCCACACCCGCCATCGAGGCCAATAACATTTCGCGGCGTGAAAATTTCAGGGGAGATTGAAACGTGGTCATGGAAAAATTGTAGAACCCGAATCAAGCGTTGTCACCAAAAACCCTTGTCCTGAGTGCTGCGTGGTTAAAGAACCTCGGGCAGGGGTTTGTAGCCTTGGTCGACGATGTAGTGAGGGCGACCTTGGAGGTCGGTGATGGTGGCGGTGTCGGTGTTAATGCCAAGGTTGTTGTAGAGGGTGGCGAAGATTTCCTGGACGTGCACGGGACGGCTGTTGGGTTCGCCGCCATCTTTGGTGGTGCTGCCGATGACTTGGCCGGTTTTCATGCCGCCGCCGGCGAGGATGGCGGGGGCGACGTTGGGCCAGTGGTCACGGCCGCCCTTGGCGTTGATGCGCGGGGTCCGGCCGAATTCGCCCCAGACGACGACGGACACGTCCTCGTTCAATCCGCGCTCGTGAAGATCGTTGATGAGCGTGGCAAGGGCGTGGTCGAAGTCGGGCAAATCCCAGTTGCACAGCGTGGGCAGCGGGCCGCCGCGGTTGGCGTGCCAATCCCATGCGCCGAAGGCGACNGTGACACAGCGCACGCCAGCTTCCACGAGGCGNCGCGCGACGAGTAGCCGTTGGGGATCCTTGGGNGCGCCGCCAAAGCTGGCGGTGGTGGGCTTGCTCTTGCCGTAGCGGGCGACGACCTTGGGGTCTTCGTTNTTTAAATCGATGGCGGCGGCGAGTTTGCTGCTGCTGAGGATGGAAAAGGCCTGTTGACGGAACGGGTCNGTTTCATCNGCGCCAATGCGGTCGATGCCACGGCGATATTGGTCCAGCGCGGTGAGCAGGCCCTTGCGGTCGTCCAGCCGGTCTACCGTGATGTCGTTCAGGTTCAGGTCGCTCTTGCCTTGGCCGTAGAGCCGGAAGGGCACATGNCGTCGGCCGGTGAAGCCGGGCCACGATACCTCGCTGCTGCTGATGTGCACTCCGTTGACGTTGTAGGGGCTGTAGGACATTTTCGGCCCGGCATCAACATAGGCNGGCACACCACCGGGGCCGCCGCCTTGCAGCTTGGAAATCACCGAGCCCATCGTGGGCCAACCGCCGGGTGGCTCGTTGTCCCCGGNNCGNCCGCCCGGNCGNCCGGTATAGCACTGGAAAGATTCATGCCGGTTCTTCANNCCCACCAACGAGCGGATGACGACGAGCTTGTCCATCGTCTTGGCCAGCTTGGGNAGNAGCTCGCAAACGTGAATGCCTGACACGTTGGTNCGGATGGGCTGGAANGGNCTNCGGATGCCCGACGGGGCGTCTGGCTTNAGGTCGGTCATGTCGTGGTGCGTCGGCCCGCCGGGGAGGTACACCATGATCACCGCCTTGTGGCCCANCCGNCCCTTGGTCTTCGGCGAGGATTGCTCGGCAGCGAGAATNTGNGGCAAAGCCAAGCCGCCCATGGCCAGCCCGCCAATTTGCATAAACGAACGACGTGAAAAACCATCGCAGAAGCGCGGACCACCTTGATTGCTGAGGAAGTTCAGCATGGGGCTGATGGTAGCAGGATTTGGACTGGAGGCAAGGCGGGGTTTATTGCAATGGCCAATTGAACGTAAACCGGCGGCCGCCGCGGAGGATGGTGACGGGAAGGGTGTCGCCGGGCTTGTAATTCATTTTCACAAAGTAATTGAACGAGCGATTGGTGTGATTGATGTGCCGACCGTTGACGGCGATGATGTAGTCGCCTTCCCGGAGTCCAGCGCGGGCGGTGGCGCGCCCTTCGGGGCTGCCGGTATTGATCCATTTAACTTTCATGGCCCCGTGTCCGGCCGGGAGGTTCAGACGTTTCAACTCTGCGCCTTTGACCTCAGGGGTGTACACGCGCACACGAGGTGGGAGGCCCCACATGGAACCGCGCCACGAGATGTCGGTTTGTTTCCAGCCGGCGGCGGTTTGCAGGGTGATGTCGCGGCTCGCGCCGGCGAGGCGGACATTCACCTGCGCGGGGGTGTTGGGCAGGTTGTGGAGCACCCACTGGATGTCGGCAATGGAGACAATAGGCTGACCATTAACATGGGTGATGCTGCCTCCGGGGCGAATGCCAGTGCGTGCGGCGGGAGAGTTGGGCAGGACGCGGGCGATGCGGGCGCCGTCCTTCGGGTCGATAGTCAGGCCGATGTTTTCAGGGAGCGGATAGCGCCAGAGCTTGTCTTTGGAGAGCTTGCCAAGGCGTGAGAGTTGTAGGTTCTCAGCGTCGTGTATGTTGTGGCAATGAATGCAGTTATTGCGCTGGGTGGCTTGGCGATATTTGTTTTTGTTCTCAAGGCCGGGCATCTCAAGGGCAGTCTTGTAGGGCTTGGGGATGCCGCGCTTGAAAAACAGCTCCCGCTTGTTGCGCGGATAATTGGCGTGCAGAGCAAGGACGCGCCGCATGGCCTTCTCGAGGCTGCCGATGGAGTTGTAGG
>PBPF01000012.1 GCA_002724615.1 Verrucomicrobiales bacterium
GCACGATTACCCACTTCGCCCGCGGCGCCTTGCCCGCCGCCCAAGCCTCGTTCCCCAACCCAAACGCCATCGGCAAAGCCGCCGCCGTCTGCAAAAACGACCGCCGCGTCTGCCCCCCACAAGAGTTCGCCCTAAAATCTCCAATTCCTAACATGACAGTCTCCCGCTATTCGACCACTCGGATCCGCCGGTGATTCACGGTTAACAACGCTTTTTACGTCACCACGATTCTGTTCGGGACGACGGTTTTTTTCAAGGGTAATGGCACCAGCGGATTTGGCTTGGCGTGCGCACTGCACGTGGTTTTTATGGGGGACCGATGAAATCGGCAAAGTGGAAAAAACGGCACGAGGAATTGGCCGAGGAGATTCGCGGGCATGACCACGCCTACTATGTGCTGGCACAACCTTCGATTAGTGACCGTGAGTACGACCGTATTTATCGTGAGTTACTGGAATTGGAGGCGGAACATCCGGAGTTGCTCACGCCGGACTCGCCTTCACAGCGCGTGGGTGGCAAGCCGGTGACAGAGTTTCCGCCGCACCGGCATGCGGCACCAATGTTGAGCCTGGATAACACATATTCACGGGAGGAGATAGGCGAATTCTTAAACCGCGTACAGAAGCTGCTTCCGGATGAGGAATTGGAATGGACGGTCGAACCGAAGGCGGACGGACTGGCGGTGAGTTTGCGATATGAGGAAGGCGTACTAACGGCAGGAGCGACACGAGGCGACGGCACTACTGGAGACAACATCACAGGCAACCTAAAGACGATCCGCAGCCTGCCATTGCGACTGAAGAATGCGCCGCCGGTGTTGGAGGTACGGGGTGAGGTCTACATGACGCTGTCTGGTTTCATGGAATTAAACAAGAAGCGCAAGGAGGATGGGGAGGAACTATACGTAAACCCACGTAACACGGCAGCAGGATCCCTCAAGCAACTGGATCCCGCTGTGGTGGCGGAACGACCACTAGACGTGGTGTTGTATGGTACGGGGGAGATTGTTGGCAACGGACCGGCGACGCAGGCGGAATTGCTGAAGTGGCTGCGCGAACTGGGGTTTCGGACTCCTGAGTTTGTTCGCAAGGGCCACTCTCTGGAGGACTTGATTGCGGCAATTGAGGAGTTGGATGCCGTGCGAGGTAATTTTGACTACGAAACCGACGGGGCGGTCATCAAACTGAACAACCTCACGCAACGCGAACGTTGCGGGGCCACCAGTAAGGCTCCGCGCTGGGCAATGGCATACAAGTACGAGGCGGAACAGGCGGAAACAGTCCTGAAGGCTATCACAATTCAAGTAGGCCGAACAGGGGCTTTGACTCCAGTCGCGGAACTAGACCCAGTTTTCGTGGGAGGCAGCACGGTGGCGCGCGCGACTCTGCACAACGAAGACGAACTGAAGCGCAAGGACATCCGTGTGGGCGATGCGGTGATGATTGAGAAAGCCGGCGAGGTAATCCCGGCAGTAGTGCGCGTGGTGCTGGAGAAACGGCGGAAGGCGGCGACGGAATATGAGTTCCCGAAAAAATGTCCGGAGTGCGGCTCAGCTGCGACGCGCGGTGAGGACGACGCGGTGTGGCGCTGCCCCAACCCGGATTGTCCAGCGCAGGTGCGTGGCCGACTGGAGCACTGGTGCTCGCGAGGCGCGATGGACATTGAAGGCGGAGGCGAGGTTTTGGTGCGTCAACTCGTGGAGCGAGGACTGGCGGACAACGTAGCGGAGCTTTACGCATTGGGTCTCGGGGAAGTGGCCTCACTGGAGCGAATGGCAGATAAGTCAGCACAGAATTTTTTGGACGGCCTAGAAACGAGTAAGAGCCGCGACCTATGGCGACTGGTGCATGGGCTGGGCATCACGCACGTGGGTATTGGTGTGGCCAAGGCATTGTGCCGCGAATTTGAGACACTGGACGCGCTGATGGCGGCGGACGTGGAAACACTGGTGGCGATTGACGACGTGGGCGAAGTGATTGCCAAGAGCGTGCACGAGTGGTTCCAGTCGCGGCAAAACCAGAAAATCATCAGCGCGCTCGAACGTGAGGGACTGAACTTCCAGTCCGCACTGTACCGACCAACGGATGCGGAAGGTGTGCTGGCGGGCAAAACGCTGGTTTTGACCGGCACGCTGCCGGTATTGAAGCGCAGCGAAGCTCAGGCGATGATTGAGGCTGGAGGCGGCAAGGTCGCCGGCAGCGTGAGTAAAAAGACCGACTACCTGGTCGCGGGCGAATCGGCAGGCAGCAAGCTCGCCAAGGCGGAAAAACTAGGCGTTTCTGTAATCGACGAGGCGGAGCTTCGACGGCTGTGCGGCGAATAGCCTGTTTTAAGTCATTTTCGCTGTGAACAACGTTTGCTTGGGCGTTGGCCCAGCATTTGCTAGGTATTCCGCACCGCGACGGAAGCGCGTAGTGAGACCAAGGAGGGCGCCCAATTCAGACACACGGGGATACCTGTGCGCTGCCAAAAAGGATGCTAAAAAACACAGTACTGGAACCGCCTGACACGCATTATATGTCCGCCGCTGAAGGCTGGATGGACTTGGGGGACCTGAACGAAGCTCTCTCGGAACTCAGTCAGATTTCGGCCGAAAAGCAGGATCACTTCGATGTGATGCAACTGCGCTGGCATGTCCACAACAAGCGGAAGGAATGGGAGGATTGCCTGCGTATCGGTCGCAGCATGATTAGCGCCAACCCAGACCTGCCGCAGGGCTGGATCAACCATGGCAACGCACTGTTTTATCTTAACCGCTACGAGGAGGCATTTCATCTACTCCACCCTGTGCTGGAGAAATTCCCGAGTGACGAAGCTATCCCGTACAATCTCGCCTGCTACAAATGCCAGTCCGGCGAGTTAATGGAAGCTCGGCGCTGGCTTGAGCGGGCCTACGCAGTGGGTGACTCGGGCCGCATCCGCAAGATGGCGCTGAACGACCCCGACCTCAAGCCGCTTTGGACGCACTCAGGCGCGGTGTAGTTTGACACACCCCCGGCGCTCGCCTACGTTCAAAGCCGCCACCCGCGAGCGTGAATCCGGTCTGTCCATATTGCCGGGAACCCATACACCCGGAACAGTTGCATCCGTGCCCCGCCTGCGGCATGCCTCACCATGACGCCTGCTGGGAACGCGCCGGTGGCTGTCTCATTCGCGGCTGCGAAGGTGGCGAGAAACAATCCACCTCAATTCAGCTGCCCCCCGATGTACCCATAGCCACGCCAACCGACGAACCTGCCCCTGAGGAGGAAGCATCTCAAGGGATTGAGATCGACACCTTGGCTGGCAAGAAACTCGGCGTGCTGCTGTCCGTCGGCCCCGAACATCCCAACTTCGCCCACAGCATAAGACTGGCGGGGACCGCGATGGAAGCCCAACTCGAAGTGTTCTTCTACTGCCTCGATGACGGTGTCACAGCCGTCGATCATCCCGAGTTGCAGACCATGCGCGCCGCCGGCATGCGCCTCTTTGCCTGTGCCTACGGAGCGCAGCGCCGAAAAATTCCGCCCAACGAAAACGCCATCTATGGCGGCCTCACCATGCTCAGCGACATGGTCTACGCCACCGACCGATTCGTGAGTTTCAACTGACATGGCTCAGCCCCGACGCAAACCTATACTACTGGTCGTCATCGACACCGACCCGCGCCAAAACCCACGCCCTGCCGAGGCATTGCGCATGGCCGGTGGCATTGGCGTGTGGGATCAGGTGCAGGTGCATGTCTGCCTGCGTGGCGAGGCGTCGTGGGCACACGCCGGCGATGTCAGCAACCTGCCCAACGGTGCTATGTACAAGCAGTTCATTCCCATGGTTCGTGAATCCGGCGGACGCGTCTTCATTCAGTCCACTGACGACTCCTGCATGGCCATCGATGCCGACACCCTCATGACCATGAACCTCAAGGACGAGAAACTCGCCGCCCTTGCCACCAAGGCTGACTACGTTCTTCGCTTTTGATAATGCGCCGAGTCCTCCACATCGTTACTCGCCCGGGAGATTCTCTCCCAGACCTCATGATGGCTCATCAATCCGAGGCCGGCGAGGAAGTGGTCGAGATCAATCTCCATGAGGCAGGCCCAGACACCGACTACCGCATCGTCCTCTCTGAAATTTTCAAGGCCGACTCGATTCAGGTTTGGTGAAGAAAAATTCCTTGCACCAACCGGACACGCCCCCTAAACAGTACCGAGTTGTGGCGGGAAAACATCGGAGGAAAACATGTCTTACATCGTAACCAGTGCGTGCGTTGACTGCAAATACACCAGCTGTGTGGACGTCTGCCCCGTAGAGGCCTTCCACGAAACCCCCGACCGCCTGCTCATCAACGCCGACGACTGCGTTAACTGCGACGCCTGTGTGCCCGAATGCCCCGTCGAGGCAATCTACGCCGAAGAAAACGTGCCCGAGGAAATGCAGGACTGGATTGAGAAAAACCAGGACGCCGAAAACTTCCCCAAGATCTCCGAGGCCAAGGAAGCCCTCAAGGGCCCCAAATGTGTCGATCCAAACGCGGGATAATTTTATTGGCCAACAGGGTTTAAACCCCATTGGGGGTGGAGCAACTTCACGATCAACTCAGGCGACCCAATTTTTCCAAGGGTTATTGGAGCTTGGGCACACTAAAAAAGCGAAAACTTTTGAGGTATCACCCCAGGCCTTCGAGAATTTCCTCTGCCGCTTTGCGTGGATTGGCCGCCGCCGTGATGGGCCGGCCAATGACAAGCCAGTCGGCTCCTGCAGCCATGGCTTCGGCAGGAGTCAAAGTCCGCTTCTGGTCTCCGGCTGTGCTGCCCACGGGACGAATGCCCGGGGTCACCAACTGCACCTCCTCCGGCAGGGCTGAGCGCAACACCGGCAATTCCCGCGGTGAACACACCAGCCCACGTAGCCCGTTGTTCACCGCCAATCGTGCCAGTCGTTCAACCTGCTCAGTGGAGTTCTCCGATTGGCCCACTGCCCGCAGGTCCTCGCCGTCCATGCTCGTCAAAACCGTCACGCCAAGCACCAACGGCGCTTCGCCCGCCGCTGCTTGTGCCGCCTCCGCTGCTGCTGCNAGCATCGCCGGGCCGCCGCTGGTATGCACAGTCAACATCCGCACCTCCAGTAGTGCCGCTGCAGACACAGCCTTGGCTACGGTNTTCGGGATGTCGTGAAATTTAAGATCTAGGAATACCGCCCCACCCTCCTNCTGTATTGCACGCACTACCTCCGGCCCCGCGCTAACAAACAGCTCCTTTCCGATCTTGAACGCCCCCACCGATCCTGACAAATCCCGNGCNAGTTCCANTGCCTCTTNTGCCGNGGGAACATCCAGCGCTACAATAATAGGATTCCGCATCGCGCGGATTGAANCATGGACACGGGCAGGTTGTCAGGAAAAACCGCGATTAACGGCGGTTGCGATCGTCGAGTGAGAAGCGGCCGAGTTTTTTTCTTTTCTCAGGGTCAAGCATGTCCTGCAGACGCTGGTCGACCTTGTCCATCTTGGCTTGAACCTTGGTGTCCTCCGTGGATCCGCGGAGACTGGCCAAAAACTTGCGCCGGGAATTGATGTTGGATTCATCGGCATTACGGCTGGAAGTAAGCGACTGGAGGTANTAATTCACCAATTCATTGCCGCGGCCAACACTACGGCGGTCGTCAGTCTTGGCCAGCATGGTCAAGCCCTCGGTAAAGCGTGCGCGCACAATGTTGTCCGCGTCGGTGGATCGGCCAACATTGCTTGCTGCGGCGCGGCGGATGTCGCCCTTGGCGTCGCCGGGCACGTTGGGGTCGTTGTAAATGCGCGCCAACATCGGCATGGCCCGCTCGCCNAGCACCTCGTTGAGATAGCCCATCACAGTGCGATCCAGATAGACGCGCTCGTTGCCTTTGTCGTCCTTGCGGCGAACCACCAATTGTTCTTCGGCCTTTGAAGCATAGGTTTCGTCCTTGTACCGGCGAAGGATACCGAACAGCCAGTTGCGTTCGCCGCGATCCAATCGGGATTGCTCGGAACCTTCACGAGGCGGCTGGCCCAGAAGATCGTGCGCGGCGGCCAACAAGGATTCCTTGTGCTGCGTAGGAGCCAGTTCCTCCAACGCCGTGGCCAAGTAGGCCAGNTCCGCAGCACGCGGGGTGGTCTCGACTTCCTTGGCCAAAATCTGCACAGCCTCCTCNGTGCCAATACGCCGTGCAGCATTAAACAANGCCATCCTCAAAGATGGCGGCACAAGAAAATCGGTGTACATCCGGCCACTGCGCCAATCGCCGCTGATGTTGTGGCCGTAGTCCACCTCCTCTTGGCGCTCGAGAAATTTTTGTATTTCAGGCAATGCCTTATCGCCGTGGTCCACAAGGTATTCCACGTTGCGAATCAGCTGGCGCATCATCTCAGTCCGACTTCGGCCCTGACTGTCGCCCAGCTCGATCAACTCGGCCATGATCGCCCCNGGCTCGGGGAGTTTCACGTTCGAAGCCGGCACGGTCAGTTGTCCCTCTTGGAAAACCTTTTCCACCTTCGCGCCGGGGACACCCTGTTTCATCAGATTTTCCCGTAGCCTGGCCAGNATGTCCTTGTGGCCCTTGTCTTGATCAGCCAGCAGTCGGTCGGTCTCGGTCTCAAGCGATTTCCGCAATGCGCGCCGCGACTTCTCCCCCTGTGTATGGACAAAAATGCCCGCAATCGCCGCGCCTAGTACGCAGCCCGCCAAAATGGTCACCACCAGCTTCATACGCTCCTTACAGACGGTCATTCTGCCAAAAAGTTGCGCCCACGTCCATCCNGAACAGCTCTTGACGCGANATCATCTGACGGTCAGTTTGCCAACGGCCATTCCAAATGGAGCCGGCCGTGGACATCGTTAAAATTCTGGAAACTCCCACTGTGCAAGAGTTGGCACGGCGACTGGAGAATGGGGGGGTGTTGTCTTGTGGCGGAGTGGATGGGGCAGCGCATGGTTTCCTGTTGGCGGCGCTGGGACGTTGCATGCCANCACACACGGTAGTNGGGGTAACAGCAGGGTTGAAGGCACAGGAAGGGTTGCAGCAGGACTTGGAGACGTGGCTGGCTCTTTCGGGTGAAGAACGGTCGGGATTGTTTTTTCCGGATTGGGAGGTGTTGCCGCATGAGGACAAGCTGCCGCATGCAGATGTGATAAGTGAAAGGCTGGAGGCATTGATGGTGCTGGGAGATTCGCAGACGGCGCCGTTGTTGACGACCACGGCAACCGCACTGATGCAGCATACGCTGCCACCCGACATNCTGCAAAAACGTACACGACAATTGCGGCTGGAGGACCGGATAGAGCCTCTGGACTTGATCGAGTGGCTGGAGGAACAGGGATACGAACCGGAGGCGCAGGTGAGTCGTCGGGGAGAAATTGCACTGCGCGGAGGGATCGTGGATGTGTTCCCATTTACGACGCCTTGGCCGGTGCGATGCGAGTTTTTTGGGGATGTACTGGATTCGCTGCGGTACTTCAATCCAATGACCCAAGTCTCGACAGAAAAAATCAGGGATGTGCTGTTGTCGCCGGGAGGCGAACTGGGGTTGTTGAGGCAAATGGGGAAGTTTCCGCCGGCAACACTGATGGATCATTTGGGAGACCGAGCAGTTTTTGTGTTCAGCGACGCAGACGCGGTGGAAGACCGCGCGGCGGATTTCGTGAATGCACTGCCTGTGGGCGACCCTTTCCACACTGAATGGGATGAACTGCGACGTCGGATGGAAGAACGGGGCTGCCCAATACTGGAGTTGCGTGACTTGGCGGAAGAGGCAGAACCACTGGAGATCACGAGCCTGGAGGCATTCCGTCCTGTGGCGACCCGGCTACCGGATCATCAGTTGATGGAGGCGCAACGGCGGGAATTTTTTTCACAACTTCACCGGTGGTCGCGGCAGGGGCACCAGGTGCTGGTGCTATGTAACAACGACGGGGAACGACAACGATTCCTGGAGATCCGGTCGGAATACGGTTTTGATGATGCGGCGGCACCGTTGCAGACTGCGATTGGCACGATCGGAGCGGGGTTCCTGTTCGCGGAAGCAAAGCTGGTGGTAGTGACGGACGCAGAGATTTTCGCGCGGTACAAGGTGCAGCGACCGCGCCGGTTGAAGTCTCGGCACGCGGCAGCGACGAAGAGCGCATTTGACATCGACTTCACGGAGTTGGAGGAGGGCGACTACGTGGTGCACGTGCAGCACGGTATCGGGCGGTACTTGGGTCTGAAGGTGATGCCACTGGGCACGGCCAAGACGAATGACGGCGACACCCCGGGCGAGGAGTGCCTCGTGATCGAGTATGCGGCAGGCGACCCGGAGCAGGCAGCACCGCGGCTTTATGTACCCGTGAGCGAGGCGCATCTGGTTAGCAAATACATTGGCGCGGGAAAGATGTCGCCGCCCTTGAACACGTTGGGCGGCACGCGCTGGCAACGGACAAAGGAGCGAGCGGAAAAAGCAGTACGCGACTTGGCGGCAGAGCTGCTTGCTATCCAGGCCACACGCGAGTCGCAGGAGGGCCATGCATTCGGCGAGGACACGACGTGGCAGCGCGAGTTCGAGGCGGCGTTCCTGTACGAGGAAACGCCGGATCAGCAGGAGGCCATCGACGCAGCGAAGGGGGATATGCGCACAGATAAGCCGATGGATCGGCTGGTGTGCGGAGACGTGGGGTTTGGCAAAACGGAGGTGGCGGTGCGGGCGGCGTTCAAGGCGGTGATGGAGGGCAAGCAGGTGGCGGTGCTGGTGCCGACGACGGTACTGGCACAGCAACACTACAATACCTTTACGGAGCGGATGGCAGATTATCCGGTTCGCATCGAGTTGCTATCGAGGTTTCGCACGAAGCGGCAGCAGCAGCAGACGGTGCGCGATACGGCGGCGGGTGCGGTGGACATCGTGATCGGCACACACCGGGTGATCCAGCCGGATGTGGCTTTCAAGGACCTGGGGCTTGTGGTGGTGGATGAAGAACAGCGGTTCGGTGTGCTGCACAAGGAGCGGTTCAAGCAGTTGCGCCGGATGGTGGATGTGTTGACGTTGTCGGCAACACCGATCCCGCGCACCCTGTACTTGGCACTGACGGGGGCACGCGACATGAGCACAATCGAGACGCCGCCACAGGACCGTCTGCCGGTGGAGACGATTGTGGCACAGTATGACGAACGACTGATCCGGCGGGCGATCGAACGCGAGATGAATCGCGGTGGGCAGGTTTTCTTTTTGCACAACCGCGTGGGCACGATCCACACGGTGGAAAAGAAGTTAGCGGGGCTGGTGCCCAGTGCACGCATCCTCGTAGGACACGGGCAAATGAAGAGCGACGAACTGGAGGAGGTGATGACGGCGTTCGTGAACGGGGAAGCGGACGTGCTGTTGTCGACCACAATTATAGAAAGCGGCATCGACATCCCGAATGCGAATACAATTATCATCGACCGCGCCGACCGGTTTGGCCTGAGCGACCTATACCAGTTGCGCGGACGTGTGGGCCGATACAAGCATCAGGCATATGCATACGTGCTGTTGCCCCGGCATGCGGCGCTGTTGACGGACGCTCGCAAACGCATCGCGGCCATCAAGCAATACTCGAGCTTGGGCAGCGGTTTCAAAATCGCCATGCGCGACTTGGAGATTCGTGGGGCAGGCAACCTGCTGGGACCGGAGCAGAGCGGGCACATCACGGCGGTGGGGTTCGAGCTGTACTGCCAGCTTCTAAAGCAGAGTGTCGCGGTGTTGAAAGGCGAAAAGGTTAAGCCGCGCGTAGAGGTGGCGGTGCGACTGGATTTCATTGCGCTGAGCCCGGAGCAAACGGATCGCCCGGAGAAGCCCGCCGTTGCCCGGCGCAAGCGAAAGACGCCCGAGATTTCAGTGCCGCGTGATGATGACGCGTGGGAGTACTGGGATGAGACAGTGCCCGAAGCTACCGAGGAGGCGAACACCTGCCCTGTGGCTCCCGCGTATCTGCCGCTCGATTACATCAACGACTCCCGGCAGCGCATCGACATCTACCGCAAGCTCGCACAGGCGACAACGTACGCGGGACTGGATCAGCTGAAAGAAGAACTGCGCGACCGCTTTGGGAAATTACCGGCGGCCGTCGAACTACTCCTGCTGATTGGCGACCTAAAGATCATCTCCGCAGAGAAACTGGTGACCTCGATCGAGGTGGAGGCCGATCGGTTGAAGTTAACGCGGAACAATGACTACATCTCACTGGGCGGAAAGTTTCCACGGTTGACGAAGAAGACGGCGCGCGGACGACTGGGTGAGATCAAGAAATTATTGCTCGCACTTTGAGGATTCGAGTGGACAGCGGCCGCTTGACTTGCACGCGACCGGCTGCGAAATAAAACGCGCCCGATGGCAACGGACAAACCCATCAAGAAAAAGCTCTCGCGTCAGGAACAACGCGACTTGGACGTTGAGATCAGTTTTCTAGAGGGCGTAGTGAAGCGCGACCGCAATTACGTGGAAGCGCTGCAGTTGCTGGGCGACCATTACACCAAGCGCGGGCGGTTGACTGATGGCTTGGCAATCGACCGGCGACTGGCTCGGTTGTGTCCACAGGATCCGCTGGTGTTTTACAACCTCGCCTGCAGCTACTCTTTAACCTGCGAATTCCGCAAGGCGGCAAACTCACTACGCAAGGCGTTATCGCATGGTTACCGCGATTTCAAGTGGCTGCGAAAAGATCCTGATTTGGAGCCATTGCGACAGCAGCCGGTGTTCGCGCGGATCGAGGCTGAGATTGCCGGAATCCAGTAGCCCTTTGTTCCCATGAAAATCACGCTGAACGGCCGACGCCGGGAGGTACGCACGGTGGACTTCGACGTGCGACAAAACGAGGTGGTGCTGATTGACCAGCGGCGGCTGCCTCATCGTTTCCAGTTTTCACGTACTCGGAATTTCCGACAAACCGCAGTCGCGATCACGAACATGACGGTTCGCGGCGCAGGAGCCATTGGAGCGGCGGCTGCATTCGGGCTGGCACAAGGCGCACGGGCGTTTCGGGGGAAAGATTCGCAGGCATTCGAGGCGCATGTTGACGCCGTGTTTAAAACACTTGCCGAAGCACGGCCGACTGCGGTGGATCCACTAAATGCGATGCGACAAGTGCGCGGGAGGATGTCGGGCACGGTAGCGGCGAAACAGAAACAGGCGTTGCAAGCAGCCCGTGAGTTTGCGGATGCAGATGTGGCCGAGTGCTGCGCAATTGGCCGGCATGGGGCACGACTTCTTCGGGCGGGAATGAATGTGCTGACTCACTGCAACGCTGGTGCGCTGGCGTTCGTAGATGTGGGCACGGCGACGGCACCGCTTTATGCCACGAATAAACGCATTCATATTTTCTGCACGGAGACAAGACCGCGCGCGCAGGGGGCAGCACTGACGGCGTGGGAACTGGCGCAGCATGGCGTACCGCATTGCGTGGTGGCAGATACTGCGGTGGGGCACCTGATGCAACGGGGGGAAATTGACCTGGTGATTACCGGAAGCGATCGGGTGCTGGCGCGGACTGGCGAGGTAGCAAACAAGATTGGAACATATCAATTGGCAGTGTTGGCGCGCCGACATCGTGTGCCTTTTTACGTGGCCATCCCGCGTTCGACCATCGACTGGGAGATGCGGCGCGGAGTGGACATCCCGATTGAGGAACGGGACGAGGCGGAGGTACTGGGGGCGGCGACAGCGGCGGGTTGGCGACGCACGGCGAACCCGGGCAGCAGGGCGCGCAACCCGGCGTTTGATGTGACGCCGGCAAGGCTGGTGACGGGTTTGATCACGCCGGTGGGGATCGTGAAGCCGGGCGAGCTGAGACGGCTGCGATCAAAACTTGGCTGAGTTGGCCGTCTGCCGTTGACGGGGTGGCGGGGCGTTTGTACAAACTGTCCCCGCATGACAAAGGCGGCGAAGGCAAAACCCAAGTACAAGCGGATTCTTTTAAAACTCTCAGGCGAAGCGCTAGGGGGCGAGGCGGGGTATGGGATTTGCCCGGAGGTGGTGCGCGACATGGCGCGGCAAATCGGCGAGGTGCGGGCGCTGGGCGTCCAAATGGTGATTGTGGTGGGGGGCGGCAATATTTTTCGTGGGCTGGAAGGCAGTGAGGAAGGGATCGACCGGGCGACCGGAGACTACATGGGAATGCTGGCGACGGTGATCAATGCGCTGGCACTGCAGGACGCGCTTGAGAAACAAAAGGTGGAGACGCGCGTGCAGACGGCCATTGAGATGAGCGAGGTGGCGGAGGCGTTCATCCGGCGACGGGCAGTGCGGCACTTGGAAAAAGGTCGCGTGGTGATCTTCGGCGGTGGGACAGGCAACCCATATTTCTCGACGGACACGGCGGCGGCGCTGCGGGCAAACGAAATCCACGCAGATGTAATTTTGAAGGCGACGAAAGTAGATGGCATTTACGACAGCGACCCGGAGAAGAACCCAAAGGCGAAGCGGTTCCGGAAGATCACTTACATGGACGCGCTACGTAAGCAACTGCGGGTGATGGACGCGACGGCGTTCTCGTTATGCATGGAGAACCTGATGCCGATTGTTGTGTTCGACCTGTTCAAGCCGCACAACATCCGTAACGTGGTGATGGGTAAGAGAGTGGGGACGCTGGTGCACGAGTAGCGCCGATATTCCGGCAGTTTTTTCTTTTTTCCGGCAGTTTGTCTGTCTAGGGTTTTGCCATGCCAGTTGACGATGTTTTACTCGAGACAGAGGACAAGATGCAAAAGAGTGAGGAGGTTGTGCAGCGCGAGTTTGCAGGGGTACGCACGGGCAAGGCCTCACCGGGGCTGGTGGAAAACCTGCAGGTCGAATGCTACGGCACGCAGATGCGCCTTAAAGAATTGGCGAACATTTCCGCGCCTGAGCCAAGGCTGCTGGTGGTGACGCCCTTTGACGCATCGAATGTCTCGGCAGTGGAAAAGGCGATCCAAAAGGCGAATCTGGGACTGAACCCGGCGATTGACGGCAAGCTGATTCGACTGGTACTGCCGGAGTTGAGTGAGGAACGCCGGCAAGAATATGTGAAGCATGTCAAAAAGATGGCAGAGGACGGGCGTGTTGCGGTGCGGCACGTACGGCGAGATGCATTGACACAGTTGAAGGCGGAATCCAAGAGCGGAGAGATCACTGAGGACGACTTGTCGAAGGGAGAGAAAGATGTGCAGAAATTAACGGACGACTTCGTGAAGAAGATCGATGAGGCGCTGGAGGAGAAGGAAAAGGAAATCATGACGGTTTAAACATGGACACCGGTGAAATGACAATGGATGAGGGGCCCAGCCGGACGATCGTGCTGGATGCCATCGCCGCGCAAACGGACACGTTATGCGAGACTATCGTGACGCAGCCGGGCTTCAAGGAGTTGCACGAAAAGATCGAGGCGTTCATGAGCGATGAGAAGCTTAAGTACGACTATGGGCTGCTAAACGACCGTGGCGCGTTGCTACAGCAGAAGCAGGAGTACGGCGTGGAGATTAAGCCGGAGGAGTTTGAAGAATTCGAAAAACTGCGCGAGGAATTCATGGGCAACCCTGTGGCGACGGGATTTCTGGAAGCGCAGGAGGAGGTGCAGGACATTCAAAACCGCATCCATCAGCACTTGGCCAAGGCTTTTGAGCTGGGGAGGAAGCCAGGCGAGGGGGATTTTGATTTCTGTAGTGACGGCTTCGGCAACTGCGGTTGCAGTGGATAGGCCGTCACGCCATGAGTGAACCCGCCCCAAAT
The DNA here is from genome assembly GCA_002724615.1 of Verrucomicrobiales bacterium. Taxonomy (GTDB): domain Bacteria; phylum Verrucomicrobiota; class Verrucomicrobiia; order Limisphaerales; family UBA1100; genus UBA6614. The sequence continues at coordinate 13,718 of PBPF01000012.1, forward strand.
GCCACCCCGGATTCCCCCGAGGATGGCCAAGGTGGCATCAGTAAATTCCTCTGGATTCCACTGGGGGCGTTAATTCTCATCCAAGTGGGCATGTGGCTGGCCCCCAGCCAGAATCCGGCTTTGCCGGAACCCTCGAAGACCCATCCCAAGTCGCAATATCAGGATACTCAGGACAACCGCACAGTGCGGCTGACGCGTTCGCTGGAGACTTTGGCTGTGCTAATGGCGCTGGAAGGGCAAGACAATGGCTCGCGTGTGATGTTCACCAACAAGTTCGCCAGCATGGAGCACATTGAAATCCAACACCTCATCCAGCGGTTAAAGCCTCAAGCCGAGGCCGGCAACCAGACAGCACAGCGAGAGCTAATCGCAGCCTGTCTGTATGAGGATTTTGGCCGGGAGGATCCAGACACTGCTGACCGCTGGGCCCAGCACATCGCCGCGAGTATGGCTGGAGAAACACTGCATCGACGCGGGAGGGAATTGTCGAGGCAAGTGTGCGCCTCTTGCCACGTATATCCAGAGCCCAATATACATGCACGGTCAGTCTGGCTTAATGGAATTTTCCCGTGGATGGAATTTATGCTGGGCATGCGTGAGCGTGTTTTAATGACCCCCTTTGGCGAGAAGATTGAAATTGAAACCAGCCACCTGCCCGAGCAATCCCCACTCACCTTTGCGGAGTGGACTGCCATCCGGTATTTTTACCTGCGAGAGGCGCCAGCCAAACTGCCTCCATTACCGCCCCGTGGTAAGATTGCTGAAACCACGAGTCGTTTTCAGGTAATCGTTCCAAAAACCCCGCTGGAACCCAGCGTAGCTGTCGTTAACATCGACCCGGCAAACCGTTGTTTTTACGCCAGTGACGACGGCACGAAGAAGCTCCACCGCATTGATGCAAATGGCAAACTGATCGACACACTGGACATTCAGGACGTAGCCACACGGGTAATTCCCAGTCCCAATGGCCCGCTCGTGGCGCTGGCCGGCGACGTCTACAACTCCGATGCCTTCAAAGGATCGCTACTACGTCTGGACCGCGCAGAACTTCTGGACGCAAATGCCACCACGCTGCTCACCCGCCTGCGTCGACCCGTGGAGCTTGCCGTCGCAGACCTGAACGCGGACGGCCGTGAGGATCTTGTAATTTGTGAATTCGGTTTTAACGCTGGTCGCGTTTGTTGGTGGGAACAAGAAGCCAACGGCACCTACACCCCACATGAACTGCTCAAGCAACCGGGCGGCATCAACGTACGCATCCACGATTTTAACGGCGACCAAAAGCCAGACATCGCGCTGGTCATCGCGCAAGCCCGCGAGGGCATCCACCTTTTTTTGAACCAAGGCGGAAGCTTTGAGCGAAAGGATATCCGGCTCCGGCACCCGGCTTGGGGGTATTCGCATCTCGAAGTGGTAGACTTCGACAAAGACGGTGACCTCGACCTACTAGTGACCAACGGCGACAACGGCGACATCCAGCCTCCACCACTGCGCCCCTACCACGGCATCCGGTTGCTGTTGAACGATGGGGACAACAACTTCGAGGAGGCTTTCTTCTGGCCGCAGAACGGCGCGTTCGGCGCATTGCCCGAGGACTTTGACGGCGATGGCGACATGGACATCCTGGCTATTTCTTATTTTCCCAACTATACCGAGATGGAAGGCGAGAGTCTGGTCTACCTCGAGAACCAAGGTGGACTGGAATTCAAGGCATCAACTTTCCCAGAGAATATCACCGGCCGTTGGCTGGTGATGGACAAGGGGGACCTTGATGGCGATGGAGATGTGGATGTCGTACTCGGCGCGTTCAACGAATTTCCCGGACAACGCCCCATGAAAATCCGCACCGCATGGAAGGAACGCGGCGCATCCCTTCTGATCCTCCGTAACACAACCCGCTGAGTGAGCAAAAGGGTTCCCAATCGGCACAAAAACGACTATTCAATACCCATGCAATCCATGACCCGAAGAAACTTCCTAGGCACCTCCACCCTGGCCTTGGCTGCCACGGGCGTGACCGCGCCATTCCAACGACCGGGAAAGCCGGTGCTGCGACCCGCGTTGGCGGCCTACTCGTTCAGAAACCATTTTCGCTTCATGCGCGGCAACCCTCGACCCGTGAAAACGAAGCCGATGGACATGATAAAATTTATTGATTTCTGTGCCGACCAAGACTGTGCGGGCGCAGAATTGACGAGCTATTTTTTTAAGCCGGAGATCACCCGCCAATATCTGGTTGAACTGCGTCGGCACGCGTTCCTTCGTGGGCTGGACATTTGCGGCTCGGCAGTCGGCAACAACTTTTCCCTACCAAAGGGCCCGGCTCGTGATGCACAGATTGCGTATGTGAAGGAATGGATTGACCACTGTGCTGTACTTGGCGCGCCGCACATTCGTGTGTTTGCCGGGCGCGAACCCAAGGGCGTGTCTCGCGAGGAAGCCGACAAATGGGCCATCGAGGCACTACGCGAATGCTGCGACCACGCGGGGCGGCACGGAATTTTTCTGGGCATCGAAAACCACGACAGTATCGGCGACGCCAAGAGCCTTATCCGATTCGTGAAGGCGGTTGACCATAAGTGGTTTGGCGTGAATCTGGACACAGGCAACTTTCGCACCGCCAACCCATATGCTGACATGGCTGCAGCCGCTCCCTTCGCGGTCAACGTGCAGTTGAAAGTGGAGTTGAAAATCGATGGCCAACACAAACCTGCGGATCTCGGACGCGTGGCGAATATCCTCCGCAAGGCGAACTACCAAGGCTACGTGGTGCTGGAGTACGAGGCGAAGGAAGACCCCTACACCGCGGTACCACCATTTTTAAATAAACTACGCGCCGTTCTTTAACGGTTGCCCGGTGGCAAGGGGACGGTGGCAGAGGTCCCCGGCGATGGTGTTAGCGGCTCGGCCTTCCAGTTCTTAACATGCTTATCAAACCACTCCACCATCTCGTAGAGTGAATGCTCGATAGATTCGCGAGTGCGATAGGTGTGAGACTCATGTGGAAGCTCCACCAGCCTCGCCTTGCCGCCCGTGGCCTTGATGGCCTGAAAAAGACGCCGGCTCTGTTCAGGGGGCGTGGCGGCATTGCTGTCCTCCAGTCCGTGGATGAGCAGAAGCGGCACCTGAATCTTGGGCACATCGAAAAATGGTGACATCTTCCGGTAGGTTCTAAAGGCCTCCCAAAGGTTCCGTCGCTCGTTTTGGAAACCGTTGGGAGTNAGCGTNCGGTTGTAGGCACCGCTCTGCGCCATGCCANCCAAAAAAAACTTTGAGTGAGCCAGCANCATCACGGCAGCAAACGCCCCGTAACTGTGCCCAGCCACGCCAACACGCTGGGGGTCGCAATAGCCTTCGACGGTTACTTGATCAATGGCGGAACCTGCAGAATCAACGAGTTGCTCGATAAATGTATCGTTTGCGGTTTGTTGGTCGCCGACAATAGGTGGCACGAGGTCGAGTACGGCATAGCCTTCCAATGCCAGCAGACGGGAGTCTGCGCCCAAAAACTTATTGAACCGTCTGGAATCGCCTGCCAGGAAAGCAGCCCGCCTGCTTTGGGTAAACTTGACGGGGTAAACCCATAAGATGGTGGGCAGTCGCNTGGGNTTTTCCATGTCGTAACCAGGCGGCAGATACAACATGCAGTCAAACTCATCCTCGCCACGCCGGTATTTAATTCGTTTCTTTACNATTTCCTGAAGCTTGGGGGCGCGATCGCGGAAATTGGTAATGCGGTCATAGCCGGTCTTTCCCGATTCACGGATGTAATAGTTGGGATACAAGTCAGGCCGCTCGTACCGGGTGATGAACCGGCTGGCGTTGTTGTCCATGAGCGCTACAACGTATTCCAAACCCTGCTCGCCACACCGAAAAAGTCGCGTTCGCTGACGAGTCTCGAGTTGGAATCGGTCAAGAAACGGGTAGTCGCCCTGAGGAGTTGCGCCAATCCCATTTAAGAAGATGGCACCTTGATCCACCCGCATGGCGCGCTTGCCACTGGGCAGCTGGCGCATCATCGGGTGTCCCGGATGCGTCGGGGATAGGATATCTGGTTCCCGCGGAGCAAAGACCGGACTTTTAACGCTTGGCTCTCCTGGATTCACTAGGTGCAGGTGATGCCGTCCCATACTGCTCTGGTATTCACGCACGATAACCACGTCGGAATCCTCACCCCAGTAGATACCAGAATAACGGTGCTCCAACCGAACCAATTCGGTGGCGTTGGTATCGCCNCTCATGGGCTTGGTCATAACCCGGTCGCGATGCGTCACCTCTGCAGAAGGCTGGCCACCATCCAGTGCCTCCACCCAAGCAAGGGTATCGGGCGAGGTAGGCCGCCAGTGGTGCAAACGTGGATGCCGAGGCACGCCACCCACCTGTGTGGTATCCGTGGAGGGCAACAGGGAAAAGTTTTTGAGGTCGCCCTTAAGGTCCCATACCTCGACGCTTCGCGGAAAGTTTGTGGCTGGTGTATGCAGCCGAAACGGCGGATGCACCCGCTCCACCAGGATGTACTTGCCTTCGGGCGAGACATCGAAATTGATGAAAACACTTGGCTTGCGTTGGCCTCCCTGACGGCGCAGCAGTTTGCGCTGGTTGCTGTCCACGTCCACCAACGCCAGGTCGGACTGGCAGTAGTGAACAAACAGCTTTTGATCAAACTCATCCTTCAGTCCGTCGGCGGTGGGGCGAAGCGGCGTAGGGCCGGGCTTGGTGTCATCGATCACAGGTCCAGAGGCAACCCGCTCGCGCTGGGGCAGCTTGCCACGTCTGGCGGGAATGACTTGGCAAAGGATATTCTTGCTATCCGGCATCCATTGGAAAACCCGCCCTCCGAACGCCGCATTGATGCGAATATTGGTCACCTGCTTGATCTGGCGCCGTTCAGCATTNCCCAACCACAGTTCGACGTCGCGACTGCGATAACGCAAAAAGGCGAACCGCTTCCCATCCGGCGACCATCGCGGTAGGCTGAACCGTTGCTGACCGGCCGGCATCTGCAGGTCGTCCTCACGCTTGGGAGACATGCGTAGCAGCTTGAAATCCGTATAGTAAATCGGGTTGGCNGGGCCGTTATTCAGCGGGTTGATACGCACCCCCGCCAAGCCAAGGTACGGACGTGAGAGATCTTCAATGCGCTGGAACCGCACGCCTTGCACCAGCACCATATACCGGCCATCGGGGCTAAGTGAAACACGCGGAACCGGCTTAGCCTCAAAGAACGGCTGCAACGACTTGGGAGCCGGCTGGTAACTGGGCTCTTGGGCAAGCGCCAATCCGACTGCAAAGAACCCACAAAGAATCTTGATGCTTTTTTTCATCCGCGGAACCCGCCAGCGTTGTCGCAGAAAAATCGCCGTTCCGCAAGGCGAAGAAATCGGTTGAGCCGCCCCACGCGCAAGCCTATCGTCACCCATGCGTTGCCTCCTGCTCCTCGCGTACTGCCTGCTGGCCGGCTGTCTTCGATGGCCAGACTCACCCCCTCCCCTTCCCACGCAAGCAGCCACTTATGACTCTAACAAATTGCGCGCGATTGAAACCGCTATCCGCGATGCGCGCACGGGGGGGGAGCTGCCCGGCGCAGTCTTATGGATTGAGCACAACGGCACCTCTTTCATCCGCGCCTACGGCAAGATGAGCGAACAACCCACGCAAGCCAATGCGCAGCGTAACACCATCTACGACGTGGCCTCACTCACAAAGGCTTTCGCCACCACCCCCGCCGTGCTGCGGCTCTGGGAACAGGGCAAGCTCGCCCTCGACGATCCCGTGCTCAAATACATCCCTGACTTCGCCGGCGATGGCCGCGACGCCATCACCATCCGCCAGTTGTTAACGCACACCAGCGGTTTGCGCCCCGATATTTCCCTCGCGGGCTGGAACGGCCACGCCGAGTGCATCGCCAAGTGCTGCGCCGAGACCCCGCGCCATCCACCGGGTACAGTCTTCGTTTACAGCGACATCAACTTCCAGTTGCTCGATGAAATCGTCCGGCGTGTAAGCGGCCAACGACTGGATGCGTTTTGCGAGAAGGAAATCTTCGGCCCGTTAAAAATGACCGATACCGGCTACAACCCGCCCATTGGCAAGCGCAACCGCGTCGCCCCGACTACCCACGAGAATGGCCACTGGCTGCGCGGTATCGTGCATGACCCACGCGCGCGTAAGACCGCAGGCGTAGCCGGTCATGCCGGTCTGTTCACCACCGCGCCTGACCTTGCCCGGTTCTGCCGAATGCTGCTCAACACCGGCAAGCTGGACAACCGGCAAGTTTTTAAACCGGAAACTATCGCCGAGTGGACACGCATCCAGTCGCCGGGAATGAAGGATGCCAAGGGGCGCACCGCACGCCGCGCACTTGGTTGGGATGTCGACACCGTCTACAGCAGCCCGCGTGGCAGTCGTTTTCCCGTTGGATCATTCGGGCACACCGGCTTCACTGGTCCGTCGGCATGGATCGACCCTAGTTCGCGTACTTTCGTAATTTTCCTATGCAACCGGCTGCATCCAGACGGCAGCGGTAGCGTCGTGCCCTTGCGGCGAACCATCGGCACTCTCGCTGCCGAATCGCTCAAAGGTCATCGTTTTCCCTGACGGGCCGACCGCGTGTGAAGTACACGTACAGAATGAACACCAGCGGCGCCATCGCCAGCGCCATCAAGATCCAGTGGATGACCTGTCGTGAAATCGGCGCCTTGGCGGGTATCCGCTCGCCAGTAAACTTGTTTGAGGGCGACAACCGCAACGGACCCGTTTGAATCCATGCGCGTTCCTGACGGTTCACCAACAGCGCTCGCGACGACAGTTCGACCTCGTGCCAATTCGTTTTCCCATTCTCCATGCTGGCAAATAACTCCAACGTCACCACCCCCGGCAGTGCCATTAAGTCGCCGTAAACCCACCGCCCGAATGGCACCGGCGCACCGTTGGTCTCCGGCTTGTCAAACCGCTTGATCGACGGCTTAAATCCATCCGGCGCCGATTCCCCCGGGAACTCCAACACGAGATTCGAGACGCTGCGGCCCGCCTGCCCGATTTTCAACGCCGGCTCGCCCGCCCGGTTGGTTGTAAACTCCACCTCCCACGCTCCTCCGCGATGATAACGCGCTGCGTCATCCAGCATAAACAACAGCGCGTACCCGCCCAGCGCCACACCGAACATCGCCGCAGCAAATTTAACAAAACGTGAACGATCCGAACTCACGCCCCCACCCTCAACCCTCAGGCCGCCCTCCTTCAATCAAAATCACCCGTGATGGTGTGCCGCCACCTGTGCCAGTTTCCGCTCCCAGTCCGCCTTGCGCGACAGTGGGTCGCGGTCCGTTCCCCACAGGTTCTTCGCCATCTCGCGCGCGGGCGCAAAGGGACACTTCGATTTCGGGCTTTCATGCGCCGCGTCCAGCCGCCGCAGCGCCAGTTGCGCGCCGGTCATCACCGTGCCTGTGCCAAACTTTCCCTCCAGCCGCTCCATCGCCTCGTCCACCGCGCCCCATCGTTCCTCATCCGTGCCGCCCCATAGTGTCGGCTGCGTGTCCAGTGGCTTCAGATTCCACAAGCACAGGCGAATCTGGCGCACCGGCTTCCACGCCCCCGCCATCGCCTCGTCGAACAGCCCCTCCAGTGCCGTGTTGAAGATTGAGTTGCGGCACTGCGCGTGATCGAACCGGTGCCGCGCGCCTGTCTCCGTAAAATCCGTGAACCGGATTCCCAGTCCCACCTCACGTGCCTGCAGCCGTTCACGTCGCAACTGCCCCACCATCCGCGCCAACTCACTGCACGCAAACACCAGTGCCGCCCCATAATCCGGCTCGTCGTGTGGCAGCGTTGTGTTGCTGGAAATCGTCGTGCGCGCCTTCACCTCCAACACCACCGGCTCCGTCCAACGCCCATTGGCAAACAGCCACAACTGCTGCCCCCAGATGCCAAACCTCTGCTTTAAAACCGCCGATGGCAACCGCGCCACATCGCCAAACGTCCGCGCCCCCAGCGCCGCCAGTGCGCGCTCCCGCCGCTTGCCCACCCCACACAACTCCGACAATGGTCGATCCTTTAGAAACTCCGCCTCACCCTCCGGCGGCACCTCCAGAAACCCCGGCTTGGCCGCGCTTGTCGCCAGCTTTGCCATCCACGGCGAATTGCCCAGCCCCGCCGACACCGGCAACCCCACCTCCCGGCGGATGCGCTCCCGGAGTCCGTTCACATACTCCGTCGCCGACGTGTGTCGCCACACATGCCGATCCATCGTAGTTAAATCTAGAAACCCCTCGTCGATCGACATCGGCGCCATCGTCGGCGCGTACTCCTCCAGAATACGAAACATCGCCTGCGACAACCGCCGATACTCATCATACTGCGGCCGCGCCAAAACCCCATGCGGACACGCCCGCTGCGCCTCGAAACACGCCATCCCCGTCGCGATCCCAAACCGCTTTGCCTCCCGGTTCGCCGCAATCACAATGCCGTTGCCATTGCGACCGCCACCCACCCACACCGGCCGGCCCGACAGCGACGCATCCAGCGCCACCTCGCAACTCGCGAAAAAAGTGTCGCCGTCCACATGCAGCACACGTGCGGAACTCCTCGAATACATCCCGGGAACATCCTCAGCTAAAGCGCATTCCTGCGCTCTGTCAAATATGGGTTGCCCTATGAGGCAGAGGGTGTCCCACAATGTAGCGTAGGTTTCCCAACCTGCACTTTTGCGTTATCCTCCCTGCATGGCATCCATCTCCAGCTGGCCGTCGGTTTATGCCTATCAAGCCGCGACATATCGCACCATCCGTTGGCCCGGCCAAACGAAGGGACAAACTTTGCCATCCTCGGCCGATGACCGCGTCGGCTGGTCTTCCGTCCCCAGCGTTCTACGTCTCAATACGCAGCCGAATTCCATTTCCGCCAACCTCGTCACACGACCGTGGAAAGATCTCGGCCATCCCGCTCGCCGCTATATTCAGTTTGACCAATACATGGGCGTTGCCCCATTTGCCCAAAACCTCAACGCGCTGGCTTGACTCGCGCTTGCTCACCCCTATCATCGCCCCCCCTTTGACATGACGACCATTGTAGATATCCACGCCCGCGAAATCCTCGACTCCCGAGGCAACCCCACTGTCGAAGCCGAGGTCATTCTGGAAAACGGCGCCCTTGGCCGTGCAGCCGTTCCCAGTGGTGCCAGCACCGGTGAGAACGAGGCCCTTGAGCTCCGTGACGGCGGCAAGCGCTACTGCGGCAAGGGAGTGCAGTCCGCAGTCAAGAACATCAATAACAAGATTGCCCGCGCCCTGCTCGGCCACGACGCCACCGACCAGCTCGCTGTCGACCACGCCATGCTCGACCTCGACGGCACGCCCACCAAGGCCAAGCTTGGCGCCAACGCCATTCTCGCCGTTTCCCTTGCCAATGCGAAGGCCGCGGCCGATGCGCTTGGCCAGCCACTTTACAGCTACCTCGGCGGCCCCAATGCCAAGGTGCTCCCCGTGCCCATGGCCAACGTCATCAATGGCGGTGCCCATAGCGATGCCCCCATTGATTTTCAGGAATTCATGATCATGCCCAAGGGCCTGCCCTCCTTCAGCGAAGGCCTACGTGCGATCACTGAGATTTTCCATGCCCTGAAAGGCGTGCTCAAAAAACGCGGCCTCTCCACCGCCGTTGGTGACGAGGGCGGCTTTGCCCCACAACTGGACAGCACCGAGGACGCCATCGAGTGCATTCTCGCCGCCACCAAGGCTGCCGGTTACAAGGCTGGCAAACAAATCTATCTGGCTTTGGATGTCGCCAGCAGCGAGTTCTACGACGCCAAAAAGAAACGCTACATCTTCAAGAAGAGCACCGGCGACAAGCTGACTGCCGACGACATGGTCGCCTTTTATGACAAGCTGACCAAGAAATATCCCATCATCAGCATTGAGGACGGTTGCGACGAAAACGACTGGGCAGGCTGGAAAAAACTGACCGACAAGATCGGTGATCGCGTCCAGCTCGTTGGCGACGACCTCTTTGTCACCAACGTCAAGTTCCTGCAAAAGGGCATCGACAATGCCACCGCCAACTCCATCCTCGTCAAGGTCAACCAGATCGGATCATTGACCGAGACCCTCGACGCCGTTGAGCTGGCGCACATCAACAACTACACCTCCGTCCTCAGTCATCGCAGCGGCGAGACCGAGGATGCCACCATCGCCGACCTTGCCGTCGCGACCAATTGCGGCCAGATCAAGACCGGCTCCCTCAGCCGCAGCGACCGCACCGCCAAGTATAACCAACTCCTCCGCATCGAGGAGGAACTCGGCACTCACGCCATCTACGGCGGGCGGATTTGACCACTGCAGGCCAACTTGAGATTGGCTGCTAGAAAAGTTAAGTTGCCGGCATGAAACCGCTGTTGGCCATTGTGGGATGTGTCCTCGTGGGATGTGCCGGACCAAAGCCGGAACGAATCGTGTTGACCGACTCCTCCATTCGTTCCGCACAAGCGGAAGCTACCGGTCCCACCATCAATCTTCAGACCAATTCGGATAAGCCGCCAACCAATCCCCTCAGTTCGCTGATGTATTTCATCCGCCTGACCTCCAACGAGCCCGTGGAATTAACCCAAAGCGAAGGCAACACCCAGCAGGCACAGCTAACCAAGATAGATCGGCAATTAGGTGGCCGGAAGTTTACGGTAACGTGCCAGTTTGAATTCATCGGCGAAGGTTCGCAGATGAACCGATTCGACCACTCTGCCACCATCCAAAAACGGGCATCGCAACTGGCCGAGGGCAAGGTCTTGCAACGGCGGCTTGCTTATATCGGCATTACCGGNGGCGGGCGNGGCAGTGTGCGAGTTCGGGGTGAAATGACGAATGGCAAGCCTGTGGCCCATGAAATCAGCTTGCGTTTCTTTGCGCCTGGACATCGCACTCCGGTGACCATCGGTATTCACGACATCCGCAATATCAAGAACGAACCTCACGCGGTAAACCAGCAGGTGATCAAGGTCAACTCACTCACCTTTCGCCATTCCGAAGACTCTCCAAAAATGGAAGTCTCGTTGGCCTCCATTCAAGCTGCTGGCGCAAGCGGGCTCTTCAGCGAACTGTCCGGNCGTTTAAAAGGCACCATGGCCAACCTCTTCATCCCACCCGTGTCCATTAGGCCGGCCGGCAACCAGGCGATGTTAGACTTCGCCCAAGCCATCGCCGAGGGCCGCCCTCGTTTCACATTTCCTGCCGCCCATTAGCCTTTAAACCGGCTCGAAGCCTTCGGCGTAGNTGCGCTTGAGGATGGTTTTGTTGGCTTGGTCGTGGTTGGTGAANCGGTANTTCTTGGCATCCCAACGNAGTTCCTGGCCGGGGAAGCGNGTNGCCTTGGTGGCGAGCAGCGCGGGCTCGGTGATGCGCGAGCCGATGCCAAACGGCGTCCATAGCGGCTTCTTGTTGCCGAGGATGTTCTCCACCCAGTCGTGCCAATGATGNCGCGGGGCCACCTTGGGCTTGGGCTCGTTGTTGACCTGTTTGCCTTTACGGAAGATTTTCATATTACCACCCGGCTCCAGCAACAGCGTACCCTCGGTGCAAACGACCAGCGTGCGGTTGGCGCCCTCACGCAGGTGCGGCAGGCCGAGCGCCGCCCAGGAGGGGTTGATGCCGCTGTCATTGTAATGCATCACAAACTTGTCGCGCGCGAAGCCCTTGCCGCCGGGATAAGTGATGGTGCTTTGGTTGTACGCCGAATGACTGTCGTTGGAGGGCCGCATGGTGTTGGTCACCACGGCTTCCGGATCCGGCATGTCGAACGCGAAATACAGCAGGTCGATCAGGTGACACCCCCAGTCGGCGAGCTGGCCGCCGCCGGTTTCCCAGTAGGACCGCCACCGGCGTGGGGCGATGTCGTCGGTGTACGGCATCGGTTTCTGGAGCGGGCCATTCCAGAGCTTCCAATTCATATGCGCCGGGACCGGCTTGGCCGGCGGCAGTTCGCGCCACGGGGCGTCGAAATAATGACCGCGCGACACCGTGCCCGTCCACACGTGCGCCTCCACCGGCTTGCCAAGCTGACCGCTCTTGAGAATTTCCACCGCCTGCATGCGGCCAGTGAAACACGCGCGTTGGTTGCCCATCTGCGTGTACAGCTCCGGCCGCTTGGCGAGCACCTCGCGGATTAGGCGCAGCTCGTCCAGCTGATGCACCAACGGCTTCTGGCCGTAGACATGTTTGCCGGCCGCCAACGCCCGCGTCATCATCGGCGCATGATGATGGTCCGGCGTGTCGACAATGACTGCGTCAAATTCATCGAGATGCTTCTCAAACACCTCGCGGTAATCGGCAAACTGCTTCGCCTTCGGCAACTGTCGGCCGACGTTTTTCAGCGCGTTGGAATCCACATCAGCCAAAAACGCGAACTCCACTTTCTTGTGGCTCCGCAACTGCCCGCGCTGCATCCCACCGATCCCGCCCACACCAACGTGCAGGATGCGCACCTTGCTGTTCTGGTTCGCTGCCGCGCGCATGGTGAAAGATGGCAACGCCACGGCCGCGCCGAGGGCGGTGGTTTGCTTGAGGAAGGTACGCCGCGAAGCGGCATTAGAATCCGAGGAACGAGTGCTGGAGTTCATGCGCCGAGCATCTGCACTCGGGCTGCTGTTGAACAGAAAAAAATGCGTTACAACTGCACATCCACCGCTTCGGCGGCTGCGCGGGCCTTGGCGCGTGCCGCGTCAATGGTTTCGGCGCGCGCGATGGCGACGCCCATGCGGCGTTTGCCTTTGACGTGCGGTTTGCCGAAGAGGCGCAGTTGCGTATCAGGCGCAGCGAGGGCGGCGTTGAGGTTGCCAAAGCGGACGTTGTCGCTCTCACCTTCCACGAGGATCACCGCACTGGCGCTGGGGCCGTGCTGCGTGATGTTCGGGATGGGCAGGCCGAGGATGGCGCGGGCATGCAGTGAGAATTGCGGTAGATCCTGCGAGATCATCGTCACCATGCCGGTGTCATGCGGACGCGGGGAGACCTCGGAGAACCACACATCGTCGCCTTTGATGAACAGCTCCACGCCAAAGATGCCGCGGCCGCCGAGTGCGTCGGTGATCTTCTTCGCGTAATCGCGCGCATTGGCCAGCGCGGTGTCGGTCATCGGCTGTGGCTGCCAAGACTCGCGGTAATCGCCATCCACCTGCACGTGGCCGATGGGATCGCAAAAGCTGGTGCCGTCCACATGCCGCACGGTGAGCTGCGTAATTTCATAATCGAAATCCACAAAGCCCTCAACAATCACCTTGCCTGCACCCGCACGACCGCCTTCCTGCGCGTATTGCCATGCCGGCTCAATGTCCGCCTCGGTCTTGAGCGTGCTCTGCCCCTTGCCACTGCTGGACATGATGGGCTTCACCACGCACGGCAAACCAATGCGCTCGATGGCTCCGAGGAATTCCTCCTTGGTCGCCGCAAACTCAAACGGCGAAGTGCGCAAGCCCAGTTCCTCCGCCGCCAAACGCCGAATGCCTTCGCGGTTCATCGTGAGCTGCGTCGCGCGCGCGGTGGGGATGATCTCCACGTTGCCCTCCGCCTCAATCGCCGCCAATGTATCCGTCGCAATCGCCTCCACCTCCGGCACCACGAGATGCGGCTTTTCTTTCTCGATGACCGCCCGCAACGCCTCCCCATCGAGCATCGAAACCACATGCGCCCGATCCGCCACCTGCATCGCGGGCGCATTGGCGTACGCGTCCACCGCTATCACCTCCACGCCGTACCGTTGCAGCTCGATGACAACTTCCTTGCCCAGCTCGCCTGATCCGCACAGCAAACCCCGCCGTGCCCCGTCCGTGAATGGTGTCCCGATGGAGGTGCTCATGACTCGGCCGCATTAAGCGCTAAGCCACGCC